>JASEIE010000110.1 GCA_030024065.1 Thermodesulfobacteriota bacterium | reverse complement strand
TCAAACATGGCCGAAGATTTAGCATGAACGGCTCATCGTATTTTTAGGCCCCCGTGTTACCTTAGCCGGGGGCTCGGGCCACATTCTTTGAGAACCTTTCGAATTGGAGCCTATGGAATTTTGTAATCGGAATCTCAACTCATTGACCACATATTTAAGCGATATCGCACGAATGAATGAGATCTAAAAATTATTTTTTGGGCGGGTGTAGATGGTTTTGTAGCGTTTGGGGTATGCGGTCATACAACTTGTGCACTCTTCAGAGGAGAGATCGACAGGCTCAAGAAGGACTTCAAATCCGAGTTCTTTATATTGTTCCACCATCTCCGAGAGGCGCGGCTCGTCAATGGTGAAGCGTTTCTCCCAGCCCTCTTTTTTAAGTTGTTCTTCTCTCGTCATGATTGGTTGAAACGCAGGCTAAAGCCTGCGGCTACTATTTAAAACTTGAATTTATATTCCGAAATCCGAAATCCGCATTCCGAATTAGAACAGGTCTTCCAGCTCCTGGTCATGCCACCTATCCCTTTTCTTATTTAACGTGAATATTGGAGTCTCCATCCGTCGGAGTGGGAGATGGCTCCGGGGGCACACACGGCGACACAGGGTGGTGGTTCCGAACCGTAACCGGGCTTGCAGGGAGCGCAACTGTACTGGATCTTCTTGCGCCCCTCATGTTTCACCGAGGCGACCGGTTCTTCCCGGAAAATGTCAATTTCATCCAGCCCGACTTCAAGGATTTTTACCGGGCATACCTCCACGCACTTACCGCATCCATTACATTTATCCGTATCGAGAACGAGATACCAGTCTCCGGAACCATCCTTAAAACCGTAATTGGCAATCATAATTTTTCCTTTTAAATTAAATCCGCATTCCGCATTCCGAATTCCGCAATCCGAAATCGGATGTTACCCTTTTCTTGCACTCTTCGCCTTACCCATCTTCAGCAAAGCCTGTCCAAAGAGGGCAGCTCCTAAAGCTCCTGCAAGCTGGGTGTCGAAGGGATAATTTTTCTCGCGATATTGTGGATTCGCCCAAACCTGTTCGGTGGTCTTGATTCCCAGCTCCTTCTCCAGCCTCTTTACCACACCTTCATTCTTTGCAATTCCGCCGGTGATGACGAACTTTTCCTTCACGCCCAAACGGTTTAGAAGCTCAATGATCCGGTGTGCCATGGCCGAACAGTAGGCTGCCATGATATCATTTTCCGGGACCCCCTTTTCCAAAAGTCCCATCACTTCGCTCTTGGCAAAGACAACACAGGTGCTGCTGATTGGGGGGGGCTCCTTCGAGATTTGAAAAGATCGGGGGCCGATCTCCCAGACGGGGACACGAATGAGGTCGGCAAAGACTTCCATCCCGCGGCCGGTTCCGGCTGCACACTTGTCATTCATTATGAAATTGAGAACCTTTCCGCGGTCATCGATATGAATGGCCTTGCAGTCCTGGCCTCCCATATCCATGACCGTTCTGACTTCGGGACCGTACATGTAATTGGCTCCCCTTGCATGGCAGGAAATTTCCGTGATCGCCTGCTGGGCCATGGGGATATTGACCCTTCCATACCCTGTCCCGATACAATAATCGATGTTCTCCAGCTTCATATCGGTCTTTTCAAGGGCATGTTCCATTCCCTTTCTGGCGCTGTCCGGGCTAACTGAACCCGTTCGGGTATTTGCAAAAGCGAAGAGTTCATCATCGACCATGACCACTGCCTGAGTGCTCACGGAACCGACATCCACTCCCGCAGTGATCAGTTTGCCTTTTTTCCAATCGATATCCGGGTTTACCCAGTTCCTTTCTGGCCATCTCCAGAATTCTACGGGTTTTCCTCCCTGAGTCATTTCATCCTCCTCCCTATCAATTTAGGGCTTTGAAAAAAGTATGGTGATATAGCTCAACAAGTTTGTCATTCCTGCAGAAGCAGGAATCCAGGGACTTTAAATTCTGGATTCCCGTTTTCACGGGAATGACATAAGTGGAGGCTTTTTCAAAGAGCTAAAATAATACCTTTCTACTTATTAGGCTTTTCCCTCGGAGACCGTTTCTTTTTCCAAAGCCTTTGCCTTAACCTCTTTTTCGAGGACTCCTGCGAGAGCGGCTTCGGCTGCCCCGAAGGCTCCGATGAATTCAGGGTCCTCAGGAACAATGACCGGCATCTCAATATTCTTCTTCAGCGAGTCGACAAAGCCTCCATTTTTAGCCATTCCACCGACCAAGACGACATCCTTTTCAAGGCCCACGATTCGTGCCAGAGACCCGATTCTTCCGGCGATGGCGTCCATGACCGCTCTCGAAATATCTGATTTTTTCATTTTTTGATGGATGAGGGAAACGACTTCTGATTCCCCGAAGACCGCGCACTGGGCGTTCATCGGAATGGACTGCGTCGAATCAAGGGAAATCTTGGCGAGTTCATCGACTGAAACCTCGAGCGCTCTTGCCATGGCCTCGACAAACGTTCCCGTTCCCGCCGCACATTTTTCGTTAATTGCAAAATCAAGAACCTTCCCTAAGGGATTTATCTTGATGGCGCGTCCTTCCTCTGCACCCACGTCGATAACGGTCCTTGCCGAGGGGAAAAGTTTGATGACGCCCCGGGCATCTGCTGCGGCGTCCGCAATGACCCCATTCGCGAAGGCAACCCTTTTTGCTGCGCTCCCTGTTGCGAAAACGCGTTCCACGTCTTTTCTTGTTATTCCTGCCTGTTTGAGGAGCTGGTCATAGAGTGCCTCCACCGCTTCTGCCTTCTTGATTCCGGTTGAGGAGACCCCTTTTGCCAGAACCTGGTCATCTTTTTTGATCACGATTTGAACGTTTTTACCACCTACATCTATGCCTGCAACTATCATCTCTGCCTCCCTTCCTGATTCATCTCTAGGCTCCTTTTTTCGGCCCTAATGTTTCAGGTAAAAAGAGATCAATGCCTCTTGTGGGGTTCTCGCCTCCTCCACCTCTCTCCTGGGGGCCATGTTTTCCTCTTTGTCGGTAGTCCAGCAGCCGACGGGCGAGCGTCCGCCGACCTTATCATGGGCGCTCCCCACCACATCGAAGCGGAAGAGGGGGATGTTTCCACTGGTTATCCTCATTGGTAAATAAATTATTCTAAAACTTATTTCTTGACAATAACAGACCAGGTAGGTATATTTATTCTTGCCACGAAGGTAGAAGAAGCTCGAAGGCTTCTGCCTTCGTTTTTTTTGTGAGGAGAAGGGTGGAAATGAAAAGAGATTTTTTTGACCTCCATGCCATGGGCTGGGATGAGCGGCTCCAGTATGAAAAAAAGATTCCCCAAATTTTACAGATTGTCAAGGGATTTGACCTGAAGGATGGCCACTGGGTGCTGGATGTGGGAACGGGAACTGGGATTCTAATCCCTTTTATCAAAGAGGAGGTCGGTCTCTCTGGGAGGGTCGTGGCCATGGACTTTTCAATTAAGATGCTGGAAATGGCGAAAAAGCGGAAGGGGGCAGGAGAAAAATATCTGATCAATGCCAGCGTGGGCTCTATACCCCTTCAACCGAACTTATTTGACCGGGTCACCTGTTTTTCGGCTTTTCCCCATTTCCCTGACAAACCGAGGGCCCTTCAGGAGATGGTAAGGATACTGAAGCGAGGAGGCAACCTCTTCATCGCCCACCTTCACAGCATCGCGGAGATCAACCGGTTTCACCGGGAGACCGGAGGCCCGGTGGCCAACGATATTCTTCTTCCTGTCAAAGCGATCATGAGCCTTATGGAGGAATCGGGACTCACGGAGATTAGCATCATCGATCAGCCGGGGGCGTTTATGGGCAAAGGGAAAAAACTTTAATGCACCACTCAATTGAATTGATCAACGTCCACGTCTGCCTGGGAGAACTCCCGGTTCTGAAGGGAGTGGATATCATGGCAAAACCCTACGAGTTCATCTCTGTCGTAGGGGCAAACGGGGCAGGGAAGACCACCCTCCTCAAGGTGATCAATGGGTCAGTTCAATATGATCAAGGAAAGGTGATTGTGCTCGGGGAGGACCTTGCGAACGTCAGGAGGTTGAGCGGGTTAAGGAGGGATATCGGTGTCGTCTCCCAGAGATCCGGCTCCACTCGGTTTCCCATTCGTGCGGAAGAGGCCGTGCTCATGGGCCGGTACGGGAAGATCGGTTTGATGCGGAAACCCAGCAAGATGGACTGGAAAAGGGCTTACGAGGCCATGGAGGGAGTGGGGATTACCCGGTTTTCGAAGAAACTGGTTCATGAACTTTCCGGGGGCGAACAGCAAAAGGTCGCCCTTGCAAGGGCACTGGCCCAGGACCCTTCCATACTCCTTCTCGATGAACCCACAACCTACCTGGATAGTGTGTCCCGATCTGAAATTATGGAAATCATTTACTCCGTTCACCACCAAAGGGGATTAACAACCCTTTTAGTCTCTCATGATCCTTTTTGGGTGGAGCAATATAGCGATAAGATTTATCTTTTGGAAAATGGAAAAAGTCGTCTCATCCGGGGTTGAAGATTGAGCTGGACTGAAACGTTGTCCTTTCCTTTCATGCAGCATGCAATCCTTGCCGTCCTCTTCGCAGGGATCGCCTTTCCCATGATCGGTGTGTTTATCATCTCCCTTCATCTCATTCCTTTGAGGTTTGCCATGATGCACATTGCTCTGCTGGGGGGAGCTATCGGTCTTTTTTTAAAAATTGATCCCATGTTCTCAGGCATGTTCCTTTGTGCGATCTCTTCTTTAGCTTTGGGACCGATTTCAGAGAAGACAAAATTGGGAGTTGGCACCATTTCAGGCTATTTTATGGCCCTCACCCTTGCCCTCGCTTTTATCTTAATCTACAAAGCCGATATCCATGTGATTCAAGCCTTCAACATCCTCTGGGGGAATGTGCTCTCCCTCAGCCGCGTGGATCTCCTCTTTGTAATGGCAACCAGTCTTATCATCCTGTGCATAGTGATCCTATTTTTCAAAGAGATCCAGGCCATTCTTTATGACCGTGAAGTTGCCTTGGCAGTGGGGATCCCGGAAAAGGTTTTTTACTTTCTGATCATCTTCATGCTCGGGCTCACCATTGCCATATCCATGCGAATGATCGGGGCGTTGCTCATCGATGCCTTCGTTCTTCTGCCTGCCATGGCGGCCACTCTCATCTCGAGAAGTCTGAAACAGACTTTTTTCCTCTCTTCCCTTTTTGGGCTTCTGTCGGGAATGATCGGGCTTTACTTCTCTTTTGTTTTTGATCTTCCCGCAAGTTCAACGGTGATTATCGTTTCGTCTTTGATAATCATACTCTGTTTTCTAATCCAAAGGAGGACCGCCATGCAAAAGATAAAAAAGATTTTTACGGGGCAGGGGGTAAACGCTTTAATCCTC
The DNA here is from genome assembly GCA_030024065.1 of Thermodesulfobacteriota bacterium. The sequence goes on along the minus strand of JASEIE010000110.1, from coordinate 5,698 downwards.
TTGGTGGGTGGGATATTGCTTTTAAATCTCCCATCTCCTGCCTTGGCACAGGAAGGCGTGGTGGCTTCCACTTCGTTAACAGGAGCGATCGCCCGGGCAGCGGGTGCGAAAGAAATGCGAATCATTGCCTCCTCGGAGATGAAACACCCTCCGGAATATGATTTGAAGCCCTCCGATCTCCTGAAGTTTGAAGGGGCGAAGGTGGTGATCTACGCCGGGTACGAGAGAATGGTCGGGAAGCTTCTTGAGACATCGAAGAACAAGAACATTCTTGCAATCCAGGTTGACACGACGACCTCCCCCGAGAATTTGATTACGCAGGTCCGAAAAATTTCGAAGATCTTAAAAACGGAGAATGAGGGACAAGCCTGGGAAGAGGGGTTCTCGGAAAAATTGAAGGCGCTTAAGAAAAGGATTGCCTCCCTATCAGGAAGGCACGCCGTGGTCCACCGTTTTGCCCAACCATTTGCCCAGTGGGCAGGGCTCTCTATCCTGCAGGTCATCCAGCCAGGAGAATTGACCTCCCGGGCCATCAGTGATGCGATCGGAAAGAATCCTGAATTGGTTGTGGACATTTTGCATTTTCCGAATGCTAAGGTCATCGCAGAGAATGCCAGATGCAAATATATTCAAGTCATCAATTTCCCAGGGGTTGAAAATACGAAGACCATAGAGGATCTCTTTGAATACAATTGCACACAGTTACTGAAGGTCTTTCAATAGAAGAAAGGAGCCAGGATCGATCATCACGAACTGGAGGTCAATGGAGAGTGATTATGGATGAGCTTGAAAAATTGAAGAAATTGATTCCACACTGGATGGAACACAATGACGAGCATGCAGAGACTTATCAGAGCTGGGCAGGAAAAATGTCCTCTCTGGGGATGAAGAAATTGTCAGAGATTCTCATAAAACTTCATCAGGAGTCCAGAAAATTAAGAGAGCTTTTTGAAGAAGCCATTAAATCCACCATAAAATCCATGGCTTAAGTTACCTTAAAAATTTTTCTTGACAAATATTGAAGAATCTATTAATGTTAGATTATCCTAACATTTGGAGGTTATTCATGGAAGTTTTAACACCGAGTCTTGAGGATTATTTGGAAGCCATTTGGACAATAAGTTTGAGGGAGAAAGTTGCGAGGGTGAAGGATATAGCGAAATGTTTGGCGGTGACCACACCATCCGTGGTAAGCGCCCTGAATGTCCTTGCGGAGAAGAATCTGATTAAACATGAAAGGTACGGATATATCGAACTCACGAATCAGGGGGCGACAAAGGCCAAAGAGGTGGGTGAATACCATCAATTATTATTTAACTTTCTCCATGAAATCCTCGGTGTGGATAATGATACAGCCTACCATGATGCCTGCAAAATTGAACATCATCTTTCAAAAGAGGCGATGAAGAGGATGAGAAAATTGATTCAATTCTTTGAGAAATATCCTGATGAAAAGAATTCATTCATTTCAAAATTTCAACAATTTATAAAGATGGGAGAAGAGGGTATGAAAAGCCAAAAAGAGAAGGAGGATCTTACGCTAAAAGACCTCAAGCCAGGGGAGAGGGGCAAGGTGATTAAGATAAAAGGCAAGGGGGAGTTAAAGAAGAGATTATTGGATATGGGAATTGTTCCTGGGGCAGAGATTAAACTGGAGAAAGTCGCCCCATTAGGAGATCCAATCGATATTTTAATTAAAGGTTACCATCTTTCCCTGAGGAAGGATGAAGCAAAAGATATTTTAATTAACAGGAGTTAAAAGGATCGTGATTCCGTTATCAATGGCAATGCAAGGTGAGAAGGTAAGGATTATAAGGATAGGAGGAGGAAGAGGCTTTGTTCGGAGAATCACAGAAATGGGCCTTTATCCGGGGGCGGAGGTTGAGATTGTTTCAAATTTCGAAGCTGGTCCACTAATCATTGGCCTGGGAGGGTTGAGATTTGGTATTGGATTTGGGATGGCGAAGAGAATATTTGTTGAACCATTGAGCTAATTTTTTTGAGTAAAATGTTAGACTATTCTAACTTTTTAAAGGGAGAGAGGGGATGGAAATGAAGAATCTAAAGATCGGGTTGGCTGGGAATCCTAACTCAGGGAAGAGCACTGTATTTAATAACCTGACAGGAGGCCACGCTCATGTGGGAAACTGGCCAGGGGTGACGGTTGAAAAGAAGGAAGGAAAATTTCAATTTCGAGATTACGAGGTCTCCGTAGCGGACCTTCCAGGCACGTACAGCCTCACCGCCCATTCTATCGATGAAAGAATTGCAAGGAATTTCATTGTGAGAGAGAAACCGGATAAGGTTGTCGTGATTGTCGATGCTTCGAACCTGGAGAGAAATCTCTATCTGGTTACACAACTTCTCGAATTAGGGGCAAATGTGATTCTCGATTTAAATATGATGGATCGGGTGAGAAATAGGGGGATGATGATCGATACTGAAAAAGTTTCTAAGGTCTTCGGGGTCCCTGTGGTGGAGACAGTTGCTAATAAGGGGGAGGGGATAGAGGGATTGAAGGAGGCCATTGTAGATGGTTTTAAGAGGGAGAAAGAATTTTTTAAGATCGACTATGGACAGGATATCGAAATGGAGATAGATCGCCTTGAGAAGCGGGTGAGTCTATCAGGATATCCCTCGCGGTGGGTGGCTATTAAACTTCTTGAAGGAGATAAGGAAGCCTTAGAAATGGCGATGAAAGAAGGGGAAGGGATCGAATCCCAGACCATTGAATGCAGGAAAAGACTGGAGGAGCACCTGGGTTACGATCTTGAAACGACATTGGTTGAGATGAGGTATGCATTTTTATCTGGACTCGTGAAAGAATCGGCCAACAAAAGATTCGATCTCATGGAAAGACTCGATATTTCCGATCGGATTGACCGGATTCTGGTCAATCGATATCTCGGGATCCCTATCTTTCTCGGAATGATGTGGTTTGTTTTTCAATTTGTTTTTACTTTAGGTGGTCCCCTTTCCGATGGAATCGAAGCCCTGATGGGCTGGCTGGGGGAATCCGCTTCTCGCACGATCGAAGGTTTAGGTGGACCCAAATGGTTTTCTTCTCTTGTCTCCGATGGGGTCATCAGCGGCGTTGGGAGTGTCCTCGTCTTCCTACCCAATATCATGCTTCTCTTCTTATCCATCGCTATCCTGGAAGCTTCGGGTTATATGCCTCGTGCCGCCTTTGTGATGGACCGATTCATGCACGCCCTTGGATTGCATGGAAAATCGTTTATCCCCATGCTGATCGGATTTGGCTGCAATATCCCTGGAATCATGGCTACGAGAACTTTGGAATCGGAGAAGGATCGGATCCTCACCATCCTGGTCAACCCGTTAATGTCCTGCTCTGCAAGGCTCCCCATCTATACCCTTTTTGCAGGGGCATTCTTTGCAGAGCATCAGGGGTGGGTAGTATTTTCTCTTTACCTCCTTGGGATTATTCTGGCCATCTTCATAGCCAGGATATTCAAAAGCCTCTTTTTTGGTGGTGAGGTTTCTCCCTTAATTATGGAACTTCCTCCTTATCGGATGCCGACTATAAAAGGAGTGCTCATACATATGTGGGAAAGAAGTGTCCTATTTTTGAAAAAGGCTGGGACGATCATCTTTGCCGGGGTTGTACTGATCTGGTTATTAGCCTCATTGCCCATTGGAGTGGAATATGCTTCACAGGAGAGTTTCATCGGTCAATTGGGTTCTTTCTTTTTACCTCTACTTGAACCAGCAGGTTTTGGTTTCTGGCAGGCAGGGGTGGCCTTGCTTTTCGGGATACTGGCAAAAGAAGTGGTTGTTGGAACATTTGGAACCCTTTACGGTGTGGAGGAGGCCGGGCTTGCCAGTGTCATCCAGAACCAATTTAACGCACTCTCTGCCTATACTTTTATGGTGATGTCTCTGGTCTATATCCCATGTATTGCAGCGATCGCAACGATAAAGCGCGAAACAAACTGGAGATGGACTTTCCTTGCGGTGGTATACAGTCTCCTTCTTGGATGGCTGTTGGCGGTAGGTATTTATCAGGCAGGAAAGATATTTCTTTAAAAAAGTGTTTCTGGAGGATGTTGAATACCGGAGGAGCAGGATGAGAAAGTTTTCGACCTGCCTGCACGTAGCCGCTCTCGCCTGCCATGAACTTTTTCGGCGAGCAGGTCGGCGAAGACAGTGCAGAACCTATAAGGAATCAAGCACAGAGACCCAAGTCCCTAAAATTTCAATTTAAAGGAGGAAAGAGAAATGATTAAGAGGGTATTAATAGGTTTTTGGATGGTATTGACGATGTTTATGTATTCAACTGCAGCCTTTGCTGCCCATCCCCTTATTACCGATGACACAGGCACACAGGGGAAGGGAAAGTTTCAGGTTGAGGTAAATAGTGAATTTAATTATGACAGAGAGAAAGAGGAAGGGGTGATGACGAAAGAGACAGGTGCGGAAATAGGAACGATACTCTCTTATGGAATTCGAGACAATATCGATATTGTGCTCGGTATGCCATTTCAGTGGCTAAAGATCAAGGAAGATGGCGAATTGACTTCTCGAGAAAGCGGAATATCTGATCTTTCGCTAGAAGTCAAATGGAGATTTTACGAAAAGGATGATCTGAGTTTTGCTTTAAAGCCGGGCATTACCCTCCCCACAGGAAAGGAAAAGAAAGGGCTTGGCAACGGCAGGCCATCGTATGGTCTAACTTTCATAACAACAAAAGAGTTAGGGCCGTGGGTGCTCCACTTTAATCTCGGATATACACGCAATGAATATAAACTTCGGGAAGATAGAGAAGCGAATAGGAAAGACATATGGCATGTATCCCTCGCGTCAGAAGTGGAGGCGGTAAAAAACCTCAAGTTGGTTGGTAACATCGGAATAGAGCGAAATCCTGAAAAAGTATCAACTAAACATCCTGCCTTCATTCTGGGTGGACTGATCTATTCCATATCCGAAAACGTTGACATAGATTTTGGCATCAAAGGCGGCCTGAATAAACCAGAGACTGATTTCACAATCCTTGCAGGGATAGCTTTTAGATTTTAGTTCCCAAGCTTACATATTCTAACCAGAATGAGAATTCATATTGACAATTCGGATTAAAATAAAGTATATATGATTTAGCCATGAAGGCAGAAAGGTTCGAAAGCCTTTGTCTTCATGGCTTTTATTTTTGAATGGATATATATGGGCGGTCGGTCAGGATTATTCATCTCAATATTGATTCATGTGATGATTTTGTCGCTACCTTTTTCAATGACCAACAGAAACCCTTTTAGGGAAGTAGAACTCTTCATAATGTTTGAAGAACCTCTCCGTCCACCAGGTCCAATAATTAAACAGATGGAGAAAAAGCTACCTCCAAACGAACAAAAGCTTCAATCTAAGGAATCTGAATGTGTTGATTTCTCTGAGGAATTACCCGTAATCAGGAAGGCTGAAGTCGAAAATATAGAGCCTTTTGATACGGTTGTTAAAAAGCCTAAGGAGGAGACTAAAAAGATTTCGAGGCTTGAACCCCCGGTCATCAACATAAATAAGCAAGCGATAAACGTTAAGGAAACCGTTGAGACACACGGAACAGAAGAAATACCCATTGTCACAGTTGACAGAAGCCAACCCGCCCCTCCTAATATTGAGCGGATTAACCAAAGGGTGGATCAAATCGATATGCCATCTACACCTCTCCCCGGAACAAAAACCACAA
>JASEIE010000010.1 GCA_030024065.1 Thermodesulfobacteriota bacterium | reverse complement strand
TAATGACCCCAATTCCTATTACTCTAAGAACACTCCATAGTCATGACAATCCAACCCACAAACCGCAATCATCCCTTTCAAATCTGTTCTCCCACTAAGAAAATTAGGTCTCTAAATTTGAATACCGAATTACCGATGCCTGACCCCAAAAGCTGTATATAAATAACTCCCGGCATTTTTTCCAGGCATACTCTCCTTTACGGGGTGGAGGTAAAGTTCTATACCAATCGGGTAAAAATCTCCCCAGCCTTAGAAACAGACATACAGAATCTCTTCCTGATCGGTGATGGAGCAGGGATTACGCGGGGGTTAATGCAAGCTTCCATCAGCGGGATACTGACGGGAGATGAAATTCTGAAAAGAACAGGCAATGAATAGGCTAAAAATCGCAATTTTTCAAGCCTGATCCCAGATTTTTTCCCCGCAATGAGCGTCTAACGTTTCCAGCATAAAAGAAGGTTTTGCGAAGCAAAATTTGGGTGAGTGCCGTAATGCACGAACCTTTTATGCTGTGTTATACGCCGTGCCTTTGTGTGACATTCTTAACTTTTTTCCCTAATAATTTCACGTATTCAAGAAAACTTAATCCTTCGAGTTGCGCTTCTTTAGCAACGATTTTCCTTGCAATATGAACCTGTTGTAAAGCAGGGTCTTCTGGAAATTCCTTTTCCACCGCTCTTCTTATTTCCCTGATATCCTTTTCTTTGATTTTGCTCATACTCTCCCCTCCTATAGCAATTCCGCAGGTGTCATAATCTCTATTTGTCTCACATTGTTTAAAGTATTTACCATCCTCACTATGTCTCTTGTTTTCCTCCTTACAATATGCTTGAAGTTCCAACTCAAAAGGTAACCCATCTCATTTACAACAGCAATAGCAATATGGTATGCATCTTCAGGGTAACCCTCTGGAACGGCACCATGACGGATATACTCGCTTGCTATCCATTCAACATCATCGGTTAAAGAGAGCACTGAAAATTGCGCTACCACTTCCTTCATTTTGCTTTGGAGTTCCATGTCTGGAGTACGTTCAATCTCAGCAACTGTAATTTCGGAAATGAAAGTCTTAAAATTCCCTATATCCTTGAAAAAAGCTTCTGTGAGTGATTTTCTCTCTGGATTCCTCTCATCAAACAGTGCTGAGATTATTGAAGTATCCAGATATATCTTCATTTTTCTTTTCATCTTTATCTTACCCGTAGGCATGGCGTATAACGTTTTGAGTGCTCGAGAAGGGCGTAGCCTTGGGGTTTTTACCTCAAGCACTCTGCTATCTGTTCGTTGCGGATAACAACCCATTTAGCTTTGTCTTTAAACTCTCCATCCTATGATAAAGCTGACTTTGCTGACATGTATTTCTTCGTCCATTCCTCACGAGATGCGCAACTATAGCAATTAGGTTTATTGCCCTCACAGAAAATACAAACCTTCCGCCTTTCTTCTTCGGTCATTCTGGAGTACTTTTCCAACCTTTCACGCTCTTCAACGGATAATGATGAAAGAAATGAATGTGCGGTACGTATCTTTTTTTCCTTTTCGACATCAGTAGTAACACTATCCGTCAAAATCTGAGCCAAATGTTTGCCACAGTTGATGCAATACTTTGCAGTCTGTGGGTTGGAAGTATTGCAATGAGGGCAGATGAGCGTAGGCATCAGCATAGGTGTGCCACAGGATTGACAAAACTTTGCCGCGCTTGGGTTGGAGGTCTGGCAGGAAGGGCATGCAATTAGAGCGCTTGAGATCATATTCATTACTGTCGAATCATAGGAAGATTTTGTCTTCTTTGATCTATCTTCCCATGGACAACATTTATGCTTGACCATTTCAAAGTGATGTTTTGCGCACATCGCACTATTTCTAACTGCCAAATTATTACAATTATTATACTTACAAATTAATGGGCCTTCTTCAGGAAACAGGGAAATAAAAAACTCAATATCTTCCCTGCAAGACCGCACTAATCGAAAAGGTAAATAAAAAAGAGAGCCCATTGCCATTGCAGTAAAAAGCAGAAAAAATATCCAATGTGCTAACCATCCCCCAGGATTATGAGGCACATTTTTGTTAACCCAAAGAAACCACAGCCAGACCCAAAAAAATCCAGAACAGAATATTATTATTGAAAGAATTTTCTGTCGCCGACGGTAACTTGAGATCCTATCTAATAATTCTTGGGAAATCCCCCTCTTTAAATCATATTCAATTGCAGGTTTTTGTGTCATTTCTACCCCCTTATCCTTGCCCGCAATGAGCAGATAACGGGGTGGTGGCTGGCGGAAGTGCCCGGAGGGCATTTCTTGCGAAGCCGTTAGCCGCCAGATGGGCGGCGTCGGCTTCGCTCTTCCGCCAGCCACCACCCCGATGAGCAGTCAGAGGCGAAGCCGATGACTGCTCATCGTTTTGATTGGCGAAGTCCCGAGAGAGTCGGGATTTCCCGAGGGGTGTAAACGCCAATCTTGTGTTATCTACTGGTGCAAGCAAACAAAACGCTAAGCGTTTTCTTATTTTCCTTTAAAAGGAATTACCTCTATCTTTGGATAATCAAGAAACTCTACACACATAAAACTCATTTCTTCTTGGTTTATAGGAGCCACAAATAAGAGATTCATTGAGAATGGCTTGGGCGTAAATGGTGTTTCTGAATAAGCTGTACTAAAAACCACTTCACCGAAATTAGCAGCACCACCATACGCCGCTTCTAATAAAACACCAGCTAAATTGTTTCTTTTATCAATTTGGCTATCCTTTGTCCTATAAATCACGTCAATCCATTTTGATCTAACTTCCACTTTATTTGATAGTTTTTTGTAATCTAGTTTAACTTTTAGTTTCCAATAAGCTAATTTTTCGTTTTTAGTCTCTTTATAAATTGGATTTATTATGCTGCCAGCTAAATCCCTCCATCTTCTTTCTCCGGTGTTATGGATCGAGATAACTGTGAAATCCCAATACTCCCCCGAAGCTGTTTTATTGACTGCTATTTCCTCATATGTAACATTAGGAACCGGTTTAGGCGGAGGCTGCAATTCTGATGATTGGGTTTTGGGAAGTGATTCTATTGGTTGAATTATAGGAAGCGGTTCAAAGGTTTGGATCTTCGGTAGTTCATAAGCCTTAGGTATTTCATATACTTTCGGAAGCTCATACACTTTAGGGAGTTCATAAACTTTTGGTAGTTCATAAACTTTTGGTAGTTCGTACACCTTAGGTAGTTCGTAGACTTTAGGTATTTCGAACGTTTGAACCTTTGGAAGCTCAAATGTTTGGAGCTTAGGAAGTGGCTCTATTGTTTGGATTTTAGGGAGGGGTTCTATTATTTGAATCTTAGGTAATGGTTCTATCGTTTGAATTTTGGGAATTGGTTCGAATGTTTGTATCTTTGGTAGTGGTTGTATCGTTTGGATTTTAGGGAGAGTTTCAAATGTTTGAATTTTTGGCATCTCGAATGTTTGAATTTTAGGAGGAGGTTCTACAGATGAAGCCTCATGGGGTATTTTTTCAGATTGAGCAAGGGCCTTTTCAAACTTTTCACGAGAGGTAGGATGGGTCTGATAGTTGCCACCGATGACCTTGTGGAGAGTGATAGTAATCACCGAATATTGAGTTGCAGTCTGCGTCACGGTAAACGGGTCACCCTGGCTGTAGCTATATTGATCTGGTTTATTGCCATATCGAATGAGAAGATGGTATTTGCCCCCTGCAACGTTTACTGTACGGTTTTGCTCATTAGGGACTTCGATGGTTTTCCCTGTTGGTCCTATCAAGATCACAAGAGCAGGTTCTCCCGAGCGATTATCAAATGTGATGGTATTAGGATTGTCCTGTGCGCGGGTACCGGAAACATTTAAGCATGTAAACAGTGTTGCAATTATTAAAATAACCACGGGAATTTTAGAATTATATTTAGTCCGCTGCATGGTTTTCTCCTTTTCCTGTCCGCACTAAGCAGATAACGGGGTGGTGGCTGGCGGAAGTGCCCGGAGGGCATTTCTTGCGAAGCCGTTAGCCGCCAGATGGGCGGCGTCGGCTTCGCTCTTCCGCCAGCCACCACCCCGATGAGCAGTCAGAGGCGAAGCCGATGACTGTTCATCGTTCTTGGTACAAAAGAAGCCCGAAGGGTTTAGATTTAAATCTTTTGCACCATGTTAGGCGCCTGTTGCAGGCATTTCTAAATAGAACTGTCCCATTTATCCATTGTATTTTAAAGATCAGGCTTTTCATATAATCCAGCCGCTTTTTACTCTTCTCTTCTAAAATCAACTCTCCCACTCCATGTGGAAAATCGTGCGTATCCCCACAAATTTCTTTTGCCATCCCAAATCAGTTCAATTTTCCTTCCCTTGGATTCCAAAATGATTTCGGCTTGATTTCTTTGAGGATCGATCTTGCCGACCAATTTACTGCCCCTTCCCCGAGTGTCGCTCCCCCAGGTTGGATTGTAATTCTCGTAAGTAGCGGCGATAGAAAATTTGTTGTCGGCGATCGGTGTTATACTTTTGATGGTTAAAATTGCGTATCCAAGATCGTAAGTCCAAACCCATTTCCCCAGAAGCTTTTGGACTTCCTTCGGCACTTCTGGAATCGCAACTTTAATCTCTTCTGATAAAGCATTACTTTGATTTCCAGGTGCATCCTTCACCCAAACCTTTAAGATCCGGTAAGGCTTTACAGATGCGTTCACTATTTTCCATGGCCGAGTGATCACCCCATTCTGCTTCTCTTTAACATCCGGTGGAATAGTGTATTCTTTGACCTCCCGCTTTATTTCTCCCTCTTTGGTCTCCCAGGTATTTTCGATGAAGAGCCTGTCTATGCTACCTTCAAATTCAAAGGAAATCGTAAATTCTTCTTTTAGAACCACGGGTTTGGCTGAGAATTTTAAATTCGATATTTTGGGGATATCAGCCTGAACATGGTCAGTGATAAGAACAAAAACCACAGCGATCACCGCTGTTAGGATCATTCTCTTTTTCATTTGATCACCCCTTTTAAAAATCCCATTCCTCCAAGAAAAAATAAATGGGACGGCTGTTCTCATTCTTTTCTACTGCCTGCAATGAGCGGCTAACGTTCAAGGCCAAAAGAAGTGCAATAGCATTTGAATGGTGATCTTTTGGCCGGTGTTATCTGCCTTTGCGGGCAGAATCCTCCCTAAACGAATCTTGAAGGTTTTAATGGGTGACCCTCTCGTCCTTTTCATTTTTTCTGCTTTTTTATCCAGTCCAGAAATTCACGGACCAACGTAAGCTCTCGGTTGAAATTATCTAAAAACTGCCGCTCCTCCTCGCTCATCTGCTGAATGTAGTATCGGGTTAGGTCGAACTGCTCTGTTTTTTGGCGCAGCATCTTGAGGTGCTGGGTCACCTGTTGGGGGTCGCTGAATAGTTTCACTTTATTGCGAATCTGCTGCTCCTCCAAATAAGTCTGCCACGACTGCCCCTCCCGCTCCAACAGCCCTGTTATTTGCAGCACTGTTGCTGATATTTCTTCGAGCCACGTCCATGTACGGCAGTTTCTAATCAGCATGTCCCCTTTCTGAATCCTCCTCTGCAGCTCCCGTTCCTCCAAAGTCATTGGTATATCTAATGGTCTCCCTGTCAACTGCGCCAGCAACTCTTTAGACATCTGCAACACTCGCTCTGGCAATGTAAAGAGTAGTCCTAGCTCTTTATCCACCGCCGGCAGTTGGCTGAATTTCGGATGATGTTTCAGGCACTTTTCCCAGAAGGGCGGGGTGGCATGGGTTTTTACAGGTTCTTCTATACCCTCCTCCTTCGGTGGTAATGGCCCCAAGGGCTTTTTAGGATAGTCCTGTGCGTGAGCTACTGGAAGACTTATAACCGAACCAAATGTAACAAACAAAATAGCTACAAGAACTCTTGGAAAATATAATTTTTGCTTCATGGCTTTTCTCCTCCTGCCCGCAATGAGCAGATAACGTTCTTGGCGGAAAGGAAGCCTGAAAGGTTTGGACTTTAGTCTTTTCCGCCATGTTATCTGCCTGTGTAGGCAGGTCTTTAAAATTGAACTCCCCCTTTCTGTCACCTGAGATTGAAATCTGTGCGTTCTTCATTCCTGGGTAGGCCTAACTTTCACTACTCCAAGGTCTATGGTCTGTCCAATCTGCACCTCAAGGGCAACAAGCTTCCCATGCATACCTCGCCACAGCTCACTTGTCCACTTCCAGTTATCTATTGGCCCTTGGGGAATTCTGAGACCTATCGCAAGAAAGTAAGGACCTGATTTGTCTATTTCCCTCGGCCACACAGCATCGAAATTGAGAACGAAGGCTCCTGTTGAGTCTGTGCGTGTACGAGGATATAGTTTCCCTTCTCGAAAATAAATACCCGGATTGTCATCTTTTGTTATGAACCCGAGGACTACCGTTTCGTTCGCCAATGGCTTGTTAGTGTTACCATCAACAAGAATCCCTTTTATTGTGGCGACGTCAAGGACTGGTGTAGGCGTAGGCTGCAATTCCATTGCTTGAATCTTGGGAAGCGGTTCTATTGTTTGAATTTTAGGAAGTGGTTCAAAGGTTTGGATCTTCGGTAGTTCATAAACCTTAGGTATTTCATAGACTTTAGGTATTTCATAAACTTTGGGTATTTCGTACACTTTAGGTATTTCAAAGGTTTGAATCTTTGGAAACTCAAATGTTTGAATCTTAGGCATCTCAAATGTTTGTACTTTAGGAATCTCATATGTTTGGATCTTAGGTATCTCACTAACTTTAGGTACCTCAAATGTTTGAATTTTAGGGAGCTCATAAGTTTGGATTTTTGGCAACTCAAATTTTTGGAGCTTGGGTACCTCAAAAGTCTGAATTTTCGGTATTTCGTACGTCTGAATCTTGGGGAGCTCAATCACTTTAGGTACATCGAACGTTTGAATTTTTGGTAACTCAAATGTCTGGACCCTGGGGATCTCGAATGTTTGGACTTTTGGGATCTCCAGCATTTTAGGCACCTCAAATGTCTGGATCTTGGGCAATTCAAATGTTTGAACCTTAGGCAACTCGAATGTTTGAGCTTTGGGTAACTCATATGGCCTAATGCTAGGTATCTCAACAGGTCTAAACTCCTTCAACTCAATGGGTTTGGGGGCTGCCTCCTGAACATCCTGAGCTTTCTTGTAATAATCTGCTGCGACATTCGGCATACCTTTACGCTCATAAGCCATTCCAATCTTGAGATAGATCTCGCCAATTTCTGGATACGCTCGCACCACTTGTAGCCAGAAGTCTATTGCATGGTCGTAGTCTCTTGCCTGAAACAGGAACTCCCCGTGAGCATAAAGCGCAGCTGCTGAGGCCAAATCTATCTCAGTGGATGTCGGTATAATCCAGTCACCTACGATAAAACCCCAGCATAAGGCGTTCGGTCCGGGTCTTGTGTTTAAAACCGCCTCTTTTAGTGCCGTTACATCACCTGCTTTTAGTCTCAGAGCGATGGCCCTAAGTTGCACACCTCCCGAAAGCTCTATATATTTTCTATAAACTCTGCCCATAACTGGTAATTGAAATTCTTCTTTTCTCTTCAAAAGTTCTATATTTTTCTTTGTCTCTACCTTCCTGACCGGATAGTCATTTAACCAGAAAGTAAGATCGGGTTTCTCATCCATCTCCTCAATGGCCTTGCTCAAAGCCACCAACTCATTTAAGCCCCGAAGCCTCGAAAAGGACGGGTGTAACCTTGAGAGTTCCTCAAAAGAATCACTTAATGATTTCGCAAATCTGTCACCGGCTTCATCCTGGAAAGTGGAAAGATCCTCTATCTTCTTCCCATCTATCTCAGCCGAGAGGACCTCAGTGAATACCCCAACCTTCAGTCCCTTTATGGCTACAACATCCTCCCTTACCGAAACACTTGGAAGCACAGGATAAAACCAGAAGCGGGAGCCAATTCTATGGCTTCCCTCGGGTTTCTCCTTTGCACTTTCCATTCTTAGATCCCAGTAAGTTTTAAGCCCTGGTATGCCATAGGCAAGAAGACCCATACCCATCCTTTTGAGGCGGTAATCAGCATCAAAGAGGTCTTCGCCAAACCGAGTATCCTCAATCCCACCTTCAGAGCGAACAATCTGCATCTCGGTTTTCTTGGTTTCCTCGGTTGGGTCAATGCTAACCAATGGCCACTTGCTATGGACAAATCGGGCTCTTAGGGCAATTGCAAAGTCGTCAATGGTCACGGGAGCACGATTTGGGTCCTTCTCCCCTACCAGGATCGCCTCCTTTGCCTTTCGGTCATAGACCAGACCCCTAATCGCTGTGATGCCTCCTAGGTTGAAGACTTCAGGGGGATGTTGTTGATTTTGTGCGTTGATAATCCTCTCCTGTGCTACCTTCAAGGAGAAAGCAACGTACTCAGAAGCAAAGGGTCCCTCGGTTACGGAAAGCAAGAATATCAAGAAAAACCAAAAAACTTTAGATTTAGGTATCTGATTTAGGTATCTCATCTTTACTTACCTCCTCCCTTATTTGGGTCTACAGCCGAAGGCCTTGCCATATAGAGCAGACTGAATGAGGTCAAGACTGGCCAGTTTCCTTTGTCTACAAAGGATTTGGCCAATTCCTCTGTGCTTATTCCACCTGGTGATCCTTTTGGATAAATGGGGATAAAAGGTTTTCCCCAGTCCAAGGGTTGCTGGATTTGGGGCTGGATCATTTGTGGAGTTCCAATAGCGGCAGGAGGACGCATGGGGGGTGGAAAATCCCCTGGAGGTCCAAAATCATCTGTTCTATATCTCGGAAGTTGCGGCAACTTTAGGTCTATCTTGGGAGTCCCGTATGTTCCTTTAATCCCGAGGATAATATCTGCGTCCCATTGCTTTGCTATCGTTTGTGGATCGCTCCCAGGAGGAATTACTTTTGTCTGAAACCCATATTTGCTGAGCTCAGATTGAAGGAGGTTTGTTCTAAAAGGGTCTTGGGATACAATGAGGGCACTGCGGGGCAGGCCTTCTTTAACTTTTATCCCTTTGTCAACCATTGAGGCAAGTGCTCCGAGCTCGGTCAATGGTCGGTCAAAGGAGGTATAATAACCGGGGATTTGAGAAGATGGGAGTTTTATTTGTTTTTGAGTTGACAAATCTGGAAAGATTCGAAGTATATCACTATATACCTTGGCGTTAGCAGCAGATATATAGGCCTGCTTATTGAGTTTATCCATTTCAAAAAGAGTTCTTTGACGCTCATCCTCAAGGTGATAGCGTCCTAATTTCATACCTATTCCTATAATTTTACCAACTATGGTAATAGGTTCAAAATTCAAGGGGATAGCACTAAAAAATAAGGACCAGCCACGATTGGGTATGTATGATGCAAATGCTCCGGTTGTTCGAAATTCTGCTTTTGCTTGAGCCATTTCGCTATACTCCGGCCCTTCCCCTATATCTCTAATTGTCCCCCGAGATGCCAAACCAAGAGAAAGAATTGTCTCCCCTAGCTGAAGTCCTAAAATCTTCGTGTTATAGCGTGGAATCAAGGAGGCGAGATGCTGTTGCTTTTGGTTAATTTCTGTTGCCTCTTTTGAGAAATCCTGAATCTTTAAAAATACCGCTATCTGTACCTTTTGTAACCCGTGCTCTTGGATAAGGAATTTGAGTTCATTTTGAGATAGTTCTGGTAATTTATCAATCTTTCTCCAGAATTCCTGATCTCTCTGGGAAGGAAGCATGTTTAATAATTGATGGTGTTGTTCCTTTAAGAGATTAGGATATTGTTCATTTATACTCTTGAAAGTCATTCCTGGTTTTTTTTTAAGTTCTTCTGCAACAGTAATAAGTTTTGAGCCATAGGCAGAGACAAAACCTTGGTTGATATCAGCTATGAGAAGGATAGGACTGAGTTGAGAGGCTATACTGAAATCCATCGCTGCGTTGTCAAACTCACCCTTGCCAAAATAGCCTGCACCTCTACCATTATAAGCAAGGGCAAACTCTGAGTTGATAGAGAGAGCTTGGTTAAATGCTTCTATTGCCCCATCAGGTGCTTCTCTGATTACCCAATAATTACCTAAGGATGCATAAGCATCGGATAACTTTGAATCAACTTGCATTGCCCGAATGAAATCTACCAATGCTCCATCCCATTCGTTGTTCAATACACGGGCAACCCCACGGCCATTATAGGCAAGGGCAAAGTCTTCTTTTACACTGATGGCTTTCGTGAATTCATCTATTGCTTCTTTAAATCTTCCCTGCCTTGCCCTTGCATCAGCTGATAGAAAAAGGGGAATTGGGTTTTGAGAATATTTGCCTAAAAACGATTGAGTCCAGTCAACCCACAACTTGAGGTCAGAGTCTTCTTTTAAAGATAAAAAGAGAAGCATTGACTCATTATTCTTGTTTGTAGCAAGACAAGCATGACCCATAATGAGCCTGGCTACAGGGTCATTCGCCTTTGAGTCATCTTGTTTTAGAATTTCAATAACCTTTTCCCAGTTACCTTTAAGAAGGGCTTCCTCAACTTTCTTCTCAATGGCAAAAGCATAAGGCACTGCAAAAGCAAGCATTAAAACCAAAGATACAGGTATCCAAAATGAGATAAACCTTACTCTTTCCATCTTCCTCTACCTCCTTTTCTGCCTACAATGAGCAGATAACGTTTTGGATTGGCGAAGTCCCGATAAAGTCGGGATTTCCCGAAGGGTGGAAACGCCAATCTTGTGTTATCTGCTGTTGCGGGCATTCTTTAAATAGAATCGTCCCGTTTCCGCCGTTTAAATATAAATAACCGTTTCTCATTTATCTTTTTTTGGGCGGACATCTTCTTTTGGCCAGACAAAAAACCACTCCAATATCATTGGGACTGATTCGCCACGGGGAAAAAAGCTAGCACAGCAAGTCGCTTTGAGAATGGCCTCCCGTTTCTTATTCAAAAAAAACCATTCCTCCATACAACCTGTGAACATCTCACCACTTTTGATTTGCTCGGTCTTGAATGGCTGCCCATACTTCGAGACAAGCTCACTCCGATTGAAGGGCGTGGCTGGTTTATACAATTTCTGAGGATCCAATTCCTTAAACATTTGAACTGCCCCGAGGCGGCCCAGATGGAAATGCAGTTTAAAGAGGTAGAACGTAGCATGCGGAAGCAACCCCGCCTTGTGGTGGTAGATAAGGATTTCACCTCCACCAGCTATCTCGTCGGGCTCTCCGAAGCGATTGCGGGCGTCGTCGATCGTCGAAGATCCAAGCAGTAGACCCTCCCAGGTCAGACCACAATTTCCTTGATCTGCTTGTCTGTCCTTTATGACCGGCTCTTGGGCTTTGGGAAGTCGTTCTATTCCTTGAATTTTTGGAGGCGGCTCAAACGCTTGGATTTTGGGTAGTTCATGGACCTTAGGTATTTCATACACTTTCGGAAGCTCATACACTTTAGGGAGTTCATAGACTTTAGGTAGTTCATAGACTTTGGGTATCTCAAACGTTTGAATCTTTGGTACTTCGAATGTTTGAATCTTTGGAAGTTCATATGATTGGAGCTTAGGCACCTCAAAAGTTTGAATTTTAGGTATTTCATATGTCTGAATCTTAGGTGTCTCAATAACCTTAGGTACTTCAACCGTCTGAACTTGATGTGGTTTTTCTATAGATGAAACTTCACGGGGTATTTGTTCAGATTGAGCAAGGGCCTTTTCAAACTTTTCACGAGAGGTTGGATGAGTCTGGTAATTACCACCTATAATCTTGTGCAGGGTGATAGTAATCACCGAATATTGAGTTGCAGTCTGAGTCACGGTAAACGGGTCACCTTCGCTGTAGGTATATTGATCTGGGTTACTGCCATATCGAATAAAAAGGTTATATTTGCCACCCGCGACGTTTACTGTGCGGCTTTGTCCATTAGGAACTTCGATAGCTTTTCCTGTTAGTCCTATCAGAATTACCTGAGCCGGTTCTCCAGAGCGATTATCAAACGTGATTGTATTGGGATTGGTTTGGGCATGGGAATTTGAAAGATCCAGAAACAAGACTGCCATTAAGCACAAAGAGAGCGCTAAGAGGACGGTGTTTTCCTTTCTCTGTTTCGTGTTGTCAATCCCCCTTTTCGCGATATTGGGTTTTGATGTTTTCAGAGGGCAACATTCACCTTTTTGGCAGTACCACGGCCCCGTTATCTAACTCGGATGATATTAATTCCATTTTATATCTGATGTCTCCGGCCGCATCGCGCTGAATTTCAGATATAAGCCCGACCCCTTCTGCGAATATGCGTTCGATTGTAAAACCGGCATCAGCCGAATGAAGGTCCTTTTCCTCGTTATTGCCCGGGAGAGACCAGATGTTGCTGAGGCAATTGTAGAATATTCCAGATGGTACTGTGACTGCTCCGCTAATGACCTTAGATTCAATTTGCCAGGTTGGTGTTTTCTTTGACTTCTCCCGTTCCTTCCCGGATGGCGAAAGTTTCGAATCGGGTATCAAGAGACCAAAGAACATCTCGGATTCAATCTTATCTCTGGTCAAGGAATACTTTGCGATTCCTGTTAATTTTTCGACAATCGCTAACGGGTTATTTTCCTGTCTGACAATGTTCCAGCCAACGGTGAATCCTTCTGCAAGATATTCATATCTGGGAACCCTTCCTTGTTCGCACCCTTTGACCTCAACCTGAAAGTCTCCTTTCTCCGATCTCCTTGCAACCGTAAAGGTCACTTCCCACTCCCCCGCAGGCGCAGGAAATTTCTTAGATACGACTGAAAACCTTGAGGATTCTTTCGCGAACTTGAATTCATAATAAGAGAAAGGGTGCCTACCTTCTGGAGGAATGAGCACTTTGTAAGTCCACCGATTACCCACGGCCAGGGGGAAATAGTCTTTGGTCTGCCGGGACACCTCAGCTGCCCTCTGGGCAAGAAGGAATTCTGATGCCAGTATTACGCTGACCCAAGAGAGAATGACAAAGATAATCACAAGTGCGGACCCTTTCTTCACCATTTGGCACCTCCTCTTTTAGATCGCGATGGTCGGAACAAGGGGGACTTCCGTCGTCCGGAACACGTTTGTCAAAAGTGCCCTCCACGTTCAAGGTCGGGAACTTTCCTCATTTTCATTTATTTTTCCCCCACCATTCCCCATTTTGCTGTGTCTTCTCCGAAGCTTTGGCCTGTTATCTTCCATAGCATTACTGCAGCATTCCCTAGAATACTAGAATTCGTGTTATTCAAAGCAGAGATTAACGCATTAGGCCCATGGACCCTTCCAATTGTTTCTACTATCGTTCAAGGCTAAAAGAAGTGCGATAGCATTTGTGTGCAAATCTTTTGGCCTGTGTTAACTGGTCGTTGCAGCCATGACCAGACAGACCATTCCATTCCTAACGAATTTCTCAATCAGATGTCCCAAATTCTATGCAATCTCTTAGCACTCATTTAAATTGAATAACCTTATCTTTAACATGGATAGCAAATCCAGCATTCTCTCCTGGGAGCAAGGAGAATTCTACTACATATATAGTTGGTGGAGACATAGAGAAGTCCTTAATCGGTTCTTCAAAAAAAATATAATTGTCTAAAGATAAGATAATTCCATGAGGTCCTACCCACCATTCATAGCCACTCTTCTCAATAATCTGGGTTGGTTTTTTGAGTACTTCAAGATCAACACTTGTTACGAATATGCCGTTAAGAACAGATTCTATCGTGGATTCCTTGATGTTTGGTGCAATTGCGGAAAAGGCAGATCTATAAGTTGTACGGATTGAATCTGGTTGAGCGGCAGCCCAAACTACATAGTCTTTATCATCAATTTTCACTCCTCGTGATATGATGCCACCTTTAGGTAAGGACCAAGAAGAAAAGGGATTCTTGTAGTACCAACCTTTAATTTCTTGTTTCCGTGTTTGAATTATTCTACTCACAATCTCGCTCGCTTCTTCAACTGACATTATGGAATACTTCCGACGATTTTCTGAGTTTGATTGATTAACCCAAACGAAAGTTAATACCAGCAAAGCGCAAAGGCTACCGCATAATTTAATCTTCCAGGACCTCGTAAATTCTTTTCTCATTTTCCATACCTCCTTTTAAAGTAGGTATTCAAGATTGCAAGACTTCGATACAAAATTTTGGTTTTGTAAAGTCTCCATGCCTGCAATGAATGACTAACGGCTGGCGGGTGAGCGAAGTGCCCCTTAGGGCATTTTGGCTTCAGCCGTTCACTCGCCTGTTGGCCGAAGTGGCGCTTCGCTAAGTGCCTACGGTTGTTAGAAATACCTTCGGTTGATTTTCGGCTGAAGCCTTTCGCTCGCCCGCCAGCCGTTGACCAAAATGCGAACGCCGTCCAGGCGTTCGAGCGAAGCGGCATTTTGGTCAACTTCCTTGGAGACGCTTTGCGTCTCCTTTAGTTATGGGTGGCAAGGTGCACTGCGTCTATCCTTCCCGATTGGTATATTTCATGCAGTTGCTGCCCCACCAGCCTCCCTTTGACTACTGGTTGTTTTCTTTTCTCCCTCCTTTCTTTAAATCCAGATTGTCAAGCGGACTCCGTATCCTGCTGATGTTCCGGGTGCTGACGTGGGTATAGATTTCCGTCGTCTTGCTGCTTTTATGTCCAAGGAGTTCCTGGATATATCTCAGGTCCGTGCCATTTTCAAGGGCGTGTGTTGCAAAGCTATGCCTCAATCCGTGTATCGATATATCCTTCTTTATTCCGGCCTTGTCTTTAGCCTGTTCAAAGACTGCTTGTGCCGTTCTTATCGACAGGTATCTGCCTTCTCGCGCGCCCTCAAAGAGCCATTTCCCGGGATTGTATTTTTCGAGGTATTCATTGAGCGTCTCCAGGGCTGTATGTGAAAGCATGGTGCATCTGTCCTTTCGTCCCTTCGCCCCTTTGATGTTCAGCAGCATTCTGTCGCTGTCAATATCCACCACTCTGAGTTTAACTGCCTCGCTCACCCTTAGGCCGGAGGCATAAACGAGCATCAGGAGGGCTCTGTGTTTGAGGTTTTCAAGAGATGTCAAGACCCTCACTACTTCTTCCTGACTCAGCACCGTCGGCAGCTTCTTGTCTTTCCTCGGTCTTCTGACCTCATAGACAAACTTTTTCTTCAGCATCGTGCCATAATAGAACTTCAATGCGTTGATGGCTTGATTTATCGTGGCTGTGGCGGATTCTTTTTCTTCGGCAAGATAAAGGAGATAATCCTTGATGCCGCCGTCGTTGATTTCGGACGCGGCTTTTCCCGAAAACTTCAGGAAGTCGCGGTTGAAATACAGATAACCCTTTATCGTCTTATAGCTGTATTTCCTCGTGACAAGCTCACGTCGAAGGTCTTCAAACTGGAGTTCCGGAGGTACAGGCGTTTTATTCTTGCCGGAAAATCCCCCCTTGCCCCCCTTTTCCAAAGTGGGGAATCCTGATGATGACTTTGCCAAAAAGGGGTCCTTCCCTGACGACGAAACAGACGTCACGGCTTTGAGGGCAGGGTCTAAATGTACCTCTATCCCCTCAAATACCTTCAGTATCTTCTCGACAGTCCCCTCCGAATAGGGCACGCTCCAATATTTTTCTTCAGGATGCCACTTTCTACCTTTGAGGGTCCTCACCTTCTCAGCAAGCAGAGGACTATACGGGAAGGTTATTTTGAGAGTGCCCGGAGCCTGCTTATCGATGGTTACACCATTTCTCTCACCTTTGGGGTGTGATGTTATACTTTCGGGTAGGGGCGGGGAGGGTGCGGATTCTGCAACGCCGTTATGCCCCGTTCGTAAATCAGGAACAGTATCTTGGAGTGGGGGGTCTATATGAATTTCACGACCCTGGAAGGCTTCCAGTATTCTCTCCAGCGTTCCGTCGGTATTTGGGAAACTCCAGTATTTCTCGACAGGGTGCCATTTGTGGCTGGGGATGGTCTTCGCTGTCGCGATCAAGAGGGGATCGTAAGGGAAGGAAACAATAATGTGACCGGATGGATCTTTTGAGACTCGGATTCTGGCCATCAGGCGACCCATTCTTTTTAAAGTTAAGGAAAAAAATAAAAATGTTTACCCAGCACCTTTCCCGAATACCCCGATAGAAGGCGCTGAATTTATTTCTATGTGAATTTATTTCTATGTGCAAAATATCATAATTGATAAATATGTCAAATGTTTTTTGGTTCTTCGCGTAATCGAGTGGGTCATTTCTGCATTTTTTCTTCCCCTCTTTAGCAATGGTTCGACACGCTCACCATCCTGAGCATCCTCTAAGGAAGAGGGTTGAGGGGAGATTTTATAAAGGGGAGCCTTGGGGTCAGAGTTGTTTATTGACATTGTCTGTTTCTGCTTTTCTTGATATCTCATGCACCTCTCCAACTTCAGTCTTAATCCCCTTCTCCTCTCCAAAATAAATACCTGTGTTAGCCCTTGCCGAATTTCCTCAATTTCCTCCTCTATATTTAATGCACAGAATATACCACGGGGAGAGTTATGTCAACCATTTTCACGTGACCGTGTCCGTGGTCCGTGTCCGCCCCAAGAAAGCATAGAGCATGGAGTACAACGCAGAGGACATAGAGCATGGGGAATGTTAAAATAACTTGATAATCTGTCCAAAATATGTATAATAAATGTATGAAATATGAGTGGGACGAAGGGAAAAGCAAAATCAACCAGGACAAACACGGCATCGATTTTGAGACGGCAAACAACCTATGGCTTGATGAAGATCGAGTTGAAATTTATGCACCCTATCCAATAGAAGATCGAAGTATTATCATTGCGAAGTATCATCATAAATTATGGGCCGCAATCTATACTATCCGGGATGATACCATCCGTATCATATCTGTGAGGCGTGCTCGAAAAAGGGAGGTAAATCTATATGAAAAAGAAAGCGTTGGCAAAAAACAGTAAAGAATTTGACCGGCGTTTTGATTTTGGAGAAGATATCCATGACCTCATCGATATGTCAAAAGCCTCTGTAATTCGTTATGGGAAAAAAGTTCGCATTACTCTTGATGTTGCAGAATCATTGGTTAAAGACATCGATGATATAAGAAAAAGAATAGGCGTTGACCGTGGGGCTTTAATAAAGGTTTGGCTTCATGAGAAAGTAAAACAGGAAAAAGCTGCTGGCAGTACAAAATAAAAAATATTATGTGTAAGGAAAAAATTCTTTCCCAAAAAGTCCCTGGCCGATTTCGATCTTCAATGTCGCATTAGCGATCTGTGTTGCCTTCACATCCCTCAGGTAGCGTTCAAATGGAAGTTCCTTCGAATATCCCAGCCCCCCATAGACATCCATCGCATCATTTACAATTTTATAGGCGGTTTCGCCTCCGATGAGGTTAGCCATAGCCGCCCAGACAGAAGCTTCATCAGCGCTTTTTTCGATCAGGGAGAGAGCCTGGTAGCATAAAAGCCTTGCTGCTTCAAGGGATGTAAAATTCTCAGCCAGTCTGAACTGAATACCCTCAAATTTCCCCAGAGGCTTTCCAAAGACCTTGCGAATCTTTGCATATTTCACCGCTTCTTCAAGGGCTTCTCTCGCCGTGCCCAGTGCAATCAGCCCTGTAAGAGCCCTCTGTTCCTGAACTGTTTTCTTTAACATCGGCAAGGCATGATCCTTCTCCCCGATGAGATTTTCCACGGGAACCCTAACTTCGCTAAAAGCCACATTTCCCCATTGGGTAGCTCTCCACCCAAAACCTTGAAGCCGCTGAACATCTATCCCGGGTCTGTCGCCCTCAATAAAGATGCAGCTGACCCCCTCCCTGTTCTCCACATCTGCTTTAACAAGGATGATAAACCCCTGAGCGACTCCGGCAAAGGTGATCATCGACTTCTCGCCACTGACCACATAATGATCGTCCTGAATCTTCACTGTGGTCTTTATCGCTCTGATATCCGAGCCAGCCTCCGGTTCCGTAGCCCCAAATGCTACGATGTTTCTGCCTTTTACAATTTGAGGCAAGAAGGTCTCTCTTATGCTCTCCGATGCATGTAACAAGATCCTCCCGGTAATGTTACAGCCGCAGAGGATGATGGCACAGCTATGGTCAAATCGGGCAACCTCCTCTAAGGCGACTCCGGAGGTTACGAGATCTGCTCCCGCGCCGCCATAAGCCGCTGGCAGGCGCAATCCAGTAAGGCCAAGCCCTGCCATCTTCTTCACGCTTTCCCATGGGAACTCCTCAGACGCATCCCAATATGCCGCCTGGGGAGCTAACTCTTTTTTCGCAAACTCGTAAACGCTCCTCTGAATTAAACGCTGCTCTTCCGTAAGTTCAAACATCACAGGACCTCTTTCGTTCCTCACCCTTTAAGAAGGGCTGGGGATATTCGCCTTGATATTAACCATATATCCAGAAAAAAAAAACGGCAAGCATTTTTTATTCTCTCGATCCTCTTCAAACCATAATCATCGATCAATCTTCATGTGTTGTGGGTGACCAACCGACCATCACCCATGTGTTCGTTTTGATATATTGACAACCCCAAAAAGCAAGTTAATATGATGGGAACTGTCTTTGGGATCTATTGTACGGGGAAGTTGAGACCCGACTTTTTTCTATACCAACCCAGAAAGGGGAATATCATGCCTGTACAGATCGGTTTTGATAATGAGAAGTATCTTGCGGAGCAAACCAGGGCGATACTGGATAGGGTCAATCTTTTTGAAAATAAGCTGTACCTCGAGTTTGGTGGAAAGCTGCTGTTCGATTACCATGCAGCCCGAGTATTGCCGGGCTTTGACCCTAATGCGAAGATACGCCTCCTTCAGAAAATACGAGACGATTCGGAAGTCGTGCTCTGCATCTATGCGGGAGACATCGAGCGGAAAAAGGTCCGGGCCGATTTTGGCATTACCTACGATTCGGATGCATTAAAGTTGATTGATGATCTGAGGGAGTGGGGGATTGGAGTGACCGCGGTCGTCATCACCCGGTATGAAAATCAGCCCATGGCCACCGTATTCAAAAACAAGTTGGAACGGCGCAATATCCGGGTCTATAACCATCCCTTTACAAAAGGATACCCTACGGATGTCGATACCATCGTAAGCGAGAAGGGGTACGGAGCCAATGAGCCTATCCATACAACCAAACCGATTGTGGTGGTCACGGGACCGGGACCCAACAGCGGGAAACTGGCAACCTGTCTTTCGCAGATCTACCATGAGCACCGCCGCGGAGTGCATGCCGGTTATGCCAAATTTGAGACCTTCCCCATCTGGAATCTCCCTCTTAAGCATCCTGTCAACATGGCTTATGAGGCGGCAACGGCCGATATCAGGGACTTCAACATGATCGATTCCTTTCATCTTGATGCCTATAATGAGAAGGCCGTCAACTATAACCGCGATGTCGAGGTATTCCCCGTGCTCAAACGGATTATGGAGAAGATAACCGGAGAGTTTTCTTATAAGTCGCCCACAGACATGGGCGTTAATCGGGCTAGGCTCGGGATCATCGATGACGATGCTGTTAGGGTGGCATCCATACAGGAGATCATCCGCCGGTACTTCCGGTATGCTTGCGAATATGCCATTGGCTTTGCCGATAAAGAAACCGTTCAAAGGGTGGAACTTCTGCTTGAATACCTGGGCGCAAAACCCGAAGACCGAATCGTTGTTAAACCTGCCCGCGAAGCCGCCCTGGAGGCGGAGAAGAAGGGCAAGGGGAATGAAGGCATTTTCTGCGGGGCGGCGATTGAGCTCGCTGACGGAGCCATCGTTACCGGGAAGAATTCGCCTCTCATGCATGCGGCCTCCGCATTGGTTCTAAATGTAGTCAAGCATCTGGCAAACATCCCCGACGCAATGCACCTGCTCCCTCCCAACATCATGGAATCGATCAGCCATTTTAAAAAAGACGTGTTAAAGGGGAAAAGGGTGAGTCTGGATCTGGAGGAAACGTTGATCGCCCTTAGCATTAGCGCTACAGTAAATCCGGCCGCACAGATGGCCGTTGAGAAGCTCAAGGAATTGTCCGGATGCGAGGTTCATATGACTCACATGCCCACTCCTGGTGATGAAGCCGGCTTGCGAAAATTAGGGGTGAATTTAACAAGCGATCCCGATTTTGCCACCAAGCATCTGTTCGGAAGCTAACTCGAACCTACTTGAATCTCCGGAGAGCTTTAAAATAAAGGTGCTAACTTCATGGCTCTAAAACCGAAACATTGGCTTTACACCAATATGCCAGATTGTGAAGGAGCCAAACCGGAATGCAAACATGATAGACCTGACACCATCCCAAAAGCTCCTCCAATGAGTTGCTCAAGTACCTTTTTTGTTCCCAGGCAATCCAGCCCTCAGCGATACGGTCGATCCTGTCCTCTGTCCTTAGTCACCTTCATCTCATCAACTTCCGCAAAGGTCATAATGAGGTTCAGCTCATCGGATGTCAGGGCCAGGCGCTCTGACAGAGCAACTTTGAACCTGACAGCATTGGGGAACTCCTTCCCCAGGAGATCCTTAAACTTATTTGTATCTACTCCATATCCCGAAATTCGTTCCATAGCTTCAGGAGTGAGGACGTATTTAACGGGCAAATAAGTTCTTTGCTGGAAGACATTTTGCATAAAAAACAGGGATATTAAGCTTATTAGGGCCGCGATAAGCGGTACGAACACCCAGCTGGCGGCAATGCGGCCGACGACTCTCCACTGAATGGCCCTTGCTCCCTTCAGCAGCCCGATACCGACCACCCCTCCCACGACAGCCTGGGAGCTGGAAACAGGCACCAGCGGGATGGCTGGTAGGCCCAGCCCAATCAACAAACTCTGCAATCCCTGAGAGGCAAAGACAAACAGGACGATGGATTCGGCCAAAACCACGACAAAAGCCGCTACAGGTGAGATTTCGAAAATGGCTGTACCTACGGTCATTATGACCTTCTTGGAGTAGGTAAGCACGCCGATTGCAATGGCCACGCCACCGATGAAAAACAACTGCTGGGCTGCGGTAAGTTTGAAGATTCCAAATAATGAAATGTCCGCGAAAGGAGAAACCGGAACAAAAACCCCCATGACGTTGGCAATGTTGTTGGCCCCAAGGGAATAGGAGCCAAATGCGCCCACGAGGATCAGCCCGAATCGTGTCCGAGCATCAAGTGTAAACATATGAATCTTGCAGCGATTGATGTAAAAGGCCACCGCTTTGTAGAGTATCATCGAGAAGATGGCTGTCAAAACGGGACTTAATACCCAGGTCGAGGTGATTGTGATCAGCAAATTGTAATCAATGAGCGATCCTGTGAATAGATTCCAGCCGATGATACCACCCACGATAGCCTGGGTGGTGGAAACAGGATAGCCTGCCATGGTCATTAAATAGACGCTCATCCCTGCAGCAAAAGCGACAATGAAAGCCCCCCCTATGGCGTTTACGGCGCCGAGTTTGCCAAGAGTCTCAGACGCACCTGCGCCGCTGATCACGGATCCGAAAATAACGAAGAGTCCACATAAAATGGCGGCCTTTTTGAAACTGATCATTCTGGCGCCAACGGCCGTGCCGAAAACATTGGCTGCATCGTTGGCCCCCAGCGACCATCCGAGAAACAACCCGCTCGAAAGAAAGCAAACATCATTAACCTCAATCTCTCATAGCCAACGTTTGATCACATAGATGTTGAGACGGTCGCCTACGTCTTCGGCCTCGTCAGCGATTCTATCCACTTGCTTTACAAATTGGCGCAGATGCAACCGATGGCTCAGGCGAAGGTCCTCTCGTTTGAAAATGGCCCGCTGGAGGCGGGTTGAGAGTTTATCCGATTCCTTCTCCCAATAGGAGATTTTGTGTATGTGATTGGCCGCGGCAGCGATGTCCTTAAAAAAGGCCCTGGAGGAACGCACAGTGGCCTCCACTGCCTCCACGGAGCATTGCAGTAGGTCTTTAAAATCTTCGTGAAACTCAGGTAAGATTTCAGGACGCTCGATGTCCAACTGCCATAACAATCCGTTGAACTGACCCAGCAGGGCATCTATGCTTTCCAGAAGCTCCAGCACGTCAGCCCTCGATTCAGGAATAAGAGTCTTTCTGTAAAGATCCTGTTCCATGTTACGGCGAAGCATGTCGCCCCGATGCTCTGCATCGATAACCGCTTTTAATGAACTTTCAAAGGCCTCCATATTACCCTTCAAATACGCCTCAACCCCGCTCTTGCAAAGCAACCCCGATTCGCTGGTCTGGTCTAAGAAGTCGTCAACCTGCTTTTCGATTCCTATCTCTCTTTTCAGAATGCTAACAGTCATTGCCTTATCCTCTTGTCTAAGCTTTTTTCTCGCTTATGTCCGTTGATAAAGATGGTGATTAACTTTGTCTCCCCTTTTTGAGCCTACTCCAGCCTGCACTAATCAGCGGGTATGACAACGACAGCGTCGCCAACAATAAAACAACGAAGGCAAGTTTATCTGTGAAGAATACGGTGTATCCCCCCATGATGACCCCGCGCCTAAAACTATATTCTATCAATTTCCCCAGCACGATGCCCAGAACAACCGGCGCCACTGGATACCCGTACCGTTTAAGAATCCATCCTACGAAGCCAAATCCGATACAGGCTCCCATATCGAATAGTGAATTGTTCACAGAATAGGTGCCAATCAGTGCAACCACCAATATGAGAGGATACAACACAGCATCCGACACACAGACCATTTTGATGAAGGCCCGGTTGCCATACAGGCCGATGAGATAGACGAGGATATTGACGACAAGAAGGGAAGCAAAAATTCCATAGACGATACCGGGATGATCCCTGAAAAGAAGTGGACCTGGAACCAGGTCATGCAGAATAAATGCGCCTATCAGGACAGCATCTGTAGCGCTTCCAGGAATACCTAAGGCTAAGAGAGGGATCAAAGCCCCTCCCACCGAGCTGCTGTCAGCTGTTTCGGGGGCAGCAAGGCCTTCCAGAGAGCCTTTGCCGAACTTCTCGGGTTCCTTGCTTGTCCGTTTGGCCACATCGTAGCTGATGAACGATGCAATGGTAGCCCCCGCTCCGGGGAAGATACCGACGATGGTCCCGATAATGGAAGACTGTAAATAAACTCTCTTTAATTTCCAGGTCTCCTTGAAAGAGGGCAGCATGCTGTCAACCTTCTCCAGTTTTCGGTCTAACCCCGTCCACTTCTCAAACTGCTCAAAGACCGCGCTCACGGCAAAAAGGCCCAACAAAGCCGGGATCAAAGCGAAACCGTCGTAGAGCAGTTCAGAACCGAACGTAAACCGATTAATGCCAGCGATAGGGTCGAGACC
Source organism: Thermodesulfobacteriota bacterium (assembly GCA_030024065.1). Next base: position 8,143 of record JASEIE010000010.1, on the reverse strand, counting down.
AATGGTTTTGATCAAGAGGCCGATCAAAACGGCGACAATAGCCTTTATAATGTTACCGCCGCCCAGTGAGGCTACGGTAGCCAAACCGAATATTGCCAAGCCGAAGTAGGCCGCAGGAGAGAACTTCAGGGCAACCCGGGCAAGAGGCACACAGAAGAGAATGAGAATGATGGCGGCAACAATCCCGCCAACACAGGAACCCAAGAGAGCAATGCCCAGAGCTTTGCCTGCCTTTCCTTGCTGGGTGAGGGGGTATCCGTCAAAGCATGTCGCTGCCGTTGAAGGGGTCCCCGGTGTATTGATCAGCACGGCGGTGATCGCGCCGCCATAATTCGCCGCCTGGTAAATAGCAACGAGCATGATTAAAGCTAATCTTGCGTCCATGGTGAAGCTGAAGGGAACCAACAGGGCCACGGCAGTTGAAGGAGATATCCCGGGCATGGCCCCACCCAGAATCCCCAAAATAACTCCAACGACCATCACGAGTATAGATTGCCAGCTTAACAGAGCGACGAAGGCCGACGCTAAATTGTTAAATAGTTCCATGATTCCTCCAAGGATCCCTCTTGTATCCCTCCGATTTGCGAAAAGGTATCAATGACTGCTCATCATAGACCATTGCTCAATGGGTTAGAAAAAGCCCTCAAAGAAGCCAAGGGGAAGCTGGATATAGAGAAGCTTATAGAACACCAGGTATGAAAAAAGTACCCAGCCTCCTGCGATCAAATAAATGAGCACCTTCTTACGATACGAGAGCATATTTAACAACAGAACGATGAAAAGGAAGGAGCTCAAGAAATAACCAATGTACGAGATTGCCACAAAGTAACCAATGAAGGTAACCATCACCAGGACTAACAAACCAGTCCTTTCAATCCTGGGCACAACCTTTTCCTTTCCACGAAGGATTTGCCATAAAATGATGCTGGACAAGACCAAGATCAGGAAAATCCACAATCTTGGAATCGCCGCTGGCCCTGCCTCTTCAGCAACAGGAAAGTCATAAGTAATGGCCAAAAATACTAAGGACAGGGCGATCAGACAACAGGGGATGAGGATGTTGCCCAGATGTTGCCTCATCCCCGAAAAACGGACTAATATTCCGATGCCAACAAGAACTGCCAACGCTCCCATGGCAAGCAATATTGGACTCATACCGGCCTATCCCCTCACTGAAGGTTTCGAGAGACAAAATCGATGTTACCCTCTCTCGGTTTTTTTATGTGTTTACCCCGTTAGAACTGGGTTTACTTGATACCCAGCTCTTTGATAATTTCAGCGAAATCCTTAAAGTCTTCTTTAACGATCTCTTTGAGCTTGTCGTCCTTATGGAAGACCGGAGCGGCCCCCGCATCTTCGATATATTTCCGCCAGGTGGGATCATTGGACACCTTCGTAATTATATCGTGATAAAATTTCCGGGCCTCTTCCGGAATACCTGCTTTTATTACAAACCCACGCCACATGATCTCTTCATCCAGGCCGCGGACCCCGAGTTCTTTGAACGTCGGTATATTAGCCCAGACACCGCCCAGCCGTTTAGGAGCTGATATGACCACATTTTCCAGGTCGGGCTTCCCGGCCACATCCTCCGGATTCCCTACGTAGACAACTCCGTGACCACCCATCAGGGCTGTCATGGCTTCTTCACCACTTTCAAAGGGAACCCATTTGGCCTCAATCCCTAAAGCCCGCCACGTCTTCCTGGCCATAATGTGATCGTTCCCGCCTGTGGCCGGTCCAACCCAAAGCTGAGCGCCTTTTTTGGCCTTGGCGTCGGCGATAATTTGATCGAGTGTGCGAATCGGCGATTTCACATTGACGATGAGGCTTTCTGGATCAGATACCAGCATGGCGAGCCATTCAAAGTCATCGATTTTTATTTTAACATCAGGACCAACAAACTTCGCAATGACGGACTTGGTCATAAAGGCCAGGTTATAGCCATCAGGCTTTCCCGAAACAATATGATGCATGGCCGTAAGACCACCTGCCCCTGGTTTGTTTAGCACAACGAACTTAGCATCGGTATATTTTTCTGCGATTTTTACAAACCTTCTTGTGAAAATATCCCCTGCCCCTCCAGGCTTGAGATAAACAACAACATTGATAGGACGTTCAGTAAACCTGGCCTGGGCCGGACTTAACCATACGAGGATCAATCCTGTCACGAGCAAACACAATAGTCTTTTTTTCATAACACTTACCCCCTTTGCTATTATTTAATTGCTTCCCTGATCTTTTCCCCTCTGAATCGCATAGATGGAATGTCCTTTCCATCCTCAAAATCACCCCCCGCTCAGGTTTGTGCCCCTCGGCCGGTTGGACTACCAGCTTTGGAGCCAGAGGTCATGACTTCACTGTTTGAAATAGGCGTTGAAGTACTGCTCCGTCTTCGAAACCTGTTCCGCCTTCAGAAGTCCTCCGCTCTTCAGGAACTTGCCGATCTCGGCATACGCCTGGTCAAGCTCCCCCCTGTCCCGTACGTAACCGCCAAAGGCGAGCTCTACGATGGCCTTGTTCGTGGGCGGGAAAAACCACACTGAGATCCCCGCACCCTTGGCCTTCTTGGCCATAGGATGCTTCAGGGTGAGGTCGGCCCCGTACATGATCGCCACGCCGGGAATCTCGATTCCCGCGCCGTCCTTCACGACCGGCCGGAGCTGGTCTGCAAGGGCCGGGCACTGCTTCCCCATGAAACCGAGGAGGTCCGGAATCGTCCACTTGGACGGGTTGACATCGAACTCCTCTTTCTTGAACCTGATGTCGGAGGAGATGGAATACTCGGGCTGGTCGAAATAATCCATCTCGTACTTCTTCGCACTGCACTTCTCCAGGTCGAGCAGAACCTCGGGCGCCAACGCGCGCGCTTTGGTTGTGATCAAACCTTCACGGACGCGAAGGATGATTTTATTCTTGTCCAGAACGCGGTCCCGGGAATCGACATAGATCCCCGTCCTGGGCTTGGACAGGGGCTCAATATCACAGATGGGTTTCAGGGGCGCAATAATCTTCTCGGCCAGGAATTTCGTCATATTTTTTTCCGTAAGATCGCCCTCGATCAGCATGAAATGATACTCGATCGTCTGGTCCTTCTGAGCAAAGCTCTCGGCGGTGGCCTTCTGCGCCCAAGCCTGAGGGGTGAATCCGATGGCAACGACAAGGGCCGCAACAAACAGCAACAATCCTTTTTCACCGTGTTTCATCATCCGTTCTCCTTTCTCTCCCTCGAAAGTACGTCCGAGGCATTTTGAATGTTATGTATCGAATCATCTCCTCCGGGTTGTCTTTCGCCCCCGGAGTGGTAGCGGATGGACAAACTGGCCGGCACTAAGACCGAGAAGGCCAACAGTCTCAGGAGACACCTTAGGCCATTTCCTTATCTTTTGGCATTATGGCGGGCCGCACCAAGGCGGGTCCCGCGCAGACTACTCCATACCTACAACACGCTTTGCCGCTTTCAGATAGTTGGTGTTGGGCATGGCGGCGATGCCCAATGCCTCGATGACCTGGCGCATACCCGCGTAATTCTCACTCTCGCAGCAGGCGGACTCGACCAAAGCCCCGTTGAACCAGACCTGCGCATACTCGCAGATGATGCCCTCGACGGTGAAACCGTAACGCATCTTTTCCACGGTCACAGGCACCAGGTCCGGATGCTTCCGCGCCATCGCGATGAATTCCTCGATGGTGTAGGTGTCCTTGTCGAGGTTCATCTCCACCTTGAGGTGCGACAAGATCGTTGCCAAATCCTCTTTCTTCACGGGGAACTGGAATTTGCCGCTCGGCTGGAAAATCTCGTACCCTTCCGGCGTTTCGCCAACCTTGGTCTTGATGTCGAGCAAGCCCTCGCGCACTTTGACGTTCGCCTCGTTGGTATGCGCGGAAAGAAAGTACGTTTCCGGCGGCATCTTGCGCGCTTTTTGCAGGACAGCGCCGGCATCCCACGTCTTTTGGTTTACGATGTCAATGATACCCTGCCCAAACACGCGAAATTCTGCGCGCGGGACAATCCGAGCAGCCTCTTCGGCAGAGACGGCGGTACTTTTGGCAAACACATCTGGCATTTCGATACCTCCCTTTTGAATATATCCTACATCAGGGCTTTTGTGAAATCCGAAACCTACCACTGGGTAAAAGGATGATTGATGAGGTTCGCGTTGAAGTAACGGGGGTCACCCGTCACCTCTTCGCCTACCCACTCGGGTTTTTCGAATGCTTGTTCTTCGCTTGCCAGCTCCACTTCGACAACGATGAGACCCTTGTTGTCACCGAAGAACTCGTCAATTTCCCACGTCAGCCTGTCCTTGGCAATCTTGTAACGCTTTTTTTCGATCAACGGCTTTTCCGCCAAGTTGTCCAACATTGCGTTACATTCATCAGAGGGGATCTCGTATTCGTACTCGGTCCGCGTCGCGCCAACGGTAAGCCCCTTGATGGTGAGAAATGCTTTGTCGCCGACCGTTCTGATCCGGACGGTGCGCTCTTTGACGCTGTTCAGATAGCCCTGCCGGTACATCGTCCCCTCGGCAAGACCACGCCACGCATCGCTTTTCAGCAAAAACTTGCGTTCAATTTCCTTTCCCATTTTTCCTCCTTAAGGACTGCCTTCTTGTATAATTTCTGCCTGTGAAAAAACCAAGAAACAACAAACCTATACGATCTCCCCCAAGTTTGCTTTACTTTTTAGTCAAATTGGTTTAGAATCTCAAATTATAAAAAATAATTAAATTGATAAGGATTATTTATGAACATTGGGCAGCTAAATGCCTTCCATAAAATTGCAAAAGCAGGAAGCTTCACCAAAGCGGCCGATGAGCTTTTCCTCACACAGCCCGCCGTAAGTCAACAGATCAAAGCTCTCGAGTCCTTCTTCGGCATCAGACTGTTCGAAAGGTCCCGCAATAAAAAGGTTCAGCTGACCCGGGAGGGAGAAACTCTTCTCTCCTATACTGACCGCCTGTTTCATCTCTACGAGGAAATTAAAACTCGGTTTAGTTACTTACAAGTTCTCCATGAAGGGAATCTAACCATTGGTTCCACTGCTGTGCCGGGCACCTACTTACTGCCAGGAGTCCTCGGTCGTTACAATAGACAATATCCTGGAATAAAATTTGAATTGCGGATTGGAAACTCCCACAAAGTTCTTGATATGGTCCTCGAAAGGGAGGTCGACATGGGGGTAGCTGGAGAGTTCCCGTTTCACCATAGGCTAACCAAGGTCTTCCTACATCAGGAAAAGCTTGTTGTGGTAGCTTCCTCTACCAATCCATTGGCGACCAAGAAATCCGTTTCCATTTCTGATTTAGACAAGACTCATTTCATCTGGCGCGAAAAGGGAACACAAAATAGGATACTTGTGGAAAGATGGTTTAGAAAAAAGGCAGGCAGAAATTATCCTAAAAAATCGATAGAGCTCCAGAACCTGGAGGCCACTAAGCAGCTTGTACAAGAGGGGTACGGTATCACAGTGGTGCCAGAAGTTTCGGTCAGGAGAGAAATCGAAGCTGGGCTTCTAAAGCGAATTAACCTCGAAGGTTTCGATCTATCCGTTGACTTCGATGTATTCTATTTAGATAGAACTTTCTTGAGCAAGGCTGCCAGGGCTTTCCTATGGATGCTCTCCAGTACCCGCCTTTTTTCTCACGCGGAGAACCTGCAGCAGCACCTCAAGCTTATAGGTTGAGATAGGGCAATGCAATTGAGGTGATCTACAAAAAGTTTCCCCTTAAACCTCCGCCATCAGCTTATCAAATTCTTTGACTGTTATGGCAGGACATGTATTAAAGGCGATCCCTGTCATTTTGCTCAGGGCCACTGAGGCCTTCATACATTCCCATTTGAATGTCTTTATTGAAGCATATGGAAAGTATCTCTCATTTTCGACCAATATCTTATTACTAATGCCTGACCCTCCCTCTCTTTTATCGCCTTCAGCGAACCTGTTTTATAAAGGGGGAACTGTGGATCCTCGGTGAATTAGGTTTTTCCAAAGATTACAACTGTTCCATATATTCTGATCCATCTATTGAGATTTCGATGACGGTGGGTCTATCTGATTTGAATCCTGAAGAAAAAACTTCAGGGAGTTCTTTAAGGGTGCGAAGCTTAATGCCCCAAGCCCCAAACCCTTTCGCTACCGAAGCGAATTTAACCCTTTTGAATCCGACTCCATATTGGGGATACCCCCTCCGCTTTTGAACCATATCAATGAGGCCAAGGAGATCATCGCAAAAGACTAAAATGATAATGGGAAGCTTCAGACGGACAGCAGTTTCCAGATCCTGGAGCATCATCGAAAACCCACCATCTCCTGTGACACAGACCACCGGAGCTTTGGGCAAAGCAAGCTTCGCTGCCATGGCAGCAGGAAGACCATATCCCATTGATGAAAGCCCGTTGGACATTAAAAAGGTCAAGGGACGATAGGACTTCCAGCCCTGTCCCATAAGGAATTTATGGGCTCCCACATCAGTGGTAACAATGGCATCTTGGGGAAGTGCTTCTCTTGTTTTCTGGATAATCTCGTAAGGAGAAAAAGTCCCGGCCAATGGTTTTTTCGATGGCGTCAGTTTCTTGACAAGGTCTCCTTTGAAGGTTTTGAGATCCTCCTTCGACCCATCATGCTGCGAGAAATCTTCTTTCATGAGCAGGCTGAGGACCGTTTTGATTTCTCCCACAACCTCCATATAAGGAAAATAATCTTTGTAGGCAATGCTAAAGTCATTGATGGAAATAAGAGGAATGTCTTTATGCCAGGTTTTGTCCGATTCCACAGGATCATATCCAATGCCTATCACCAGATCTGCTTTCATAATCCAATCTACCATCATGTCATCCGCCATCATACCTGAAGCAGTTCCAAGATAAAGGGGGTCAGCATCGGGAAAGATGCCTTTTGCCTTTGGGGTGGCCATCACCGGAAATCGGCTCTTTTTAATAAATTGCCTGACGGTTTGGGTATCTCTTTTAGGATCGATCCCTATTCCGAGAAGGACCAGAGGTCTACGGGCCTTATGGATCTCTTCAATCATACTGTAAATAAGTTTTTCATCGATAGGCTTTGATGAACTTCCTGTCGGGGGAGCAAGGGTGTCCCTCTTTGTGGATATCTCCTCCATTTTTCCAACATCGCTGGGAATGCAGAAGAAGACAGGTCCTTTGGGGCCTGTCTTCGCAATCTGAAATCCCTCCTGAACCATTGCCCGGCTATTCTGGGCTGTGAGAGTGAATACTTTTTTCGTCACCGGCTCAAAAAGCCTTTCCAGGGAGATAAATTGATGACTGGCATAAGGCTGAGAAGAGGTGGAAAGCTGGGCTGTAAATACCAGGACAGGGGATCGATCCAGGTAGGCATTGGCCACACCGCTGACCAGATTGGTGGCTCCTGGCCCCACAGTGGAAAGGCAAACACCAGGAATCCCTGTGATCTGACCGGTGACATCTGCCATAAAAGCGGCAACCGACTCATGCCTTGTCAGAATGAATTCGATGCCCACCTTTCTACAATTCTCAATGAGATCCAGAATCTCTCCGCCCGGTAGACCGAACATCCTTTTGATCCCCAACTCCTTAAGAGTTTTAGCTATGGTTTGAGAACAAGTCGCCATGATTTACCCTTTCCCGTAGAATGATTGTAAAATTTGGGAGTCTTGAATGATGACATTTCGGAACCTCTCCATCATCAATTCAAGCTCAAAACACAATCTGTTTAATTTAATATGTCTCTTTTGGGAAGCAATATAATGAATTTTGAGGAGGTTGGCAAGAGGAAATTAAGAAAATAAAAGGCCCATCATTGCTGATGGGCCTTTTATCTCCCCGCTTTTGCGAGGACACGTTTTAATCTCGGCAACGTCCTACTCTCCCACACAGTTACCCATGCAGTACCATCGGCGCTGAAGGGCTTAACTTCCGTGTTCGGAATGGGAACGGGTGTTTCCCCTTCGCCATGGTCACCAAGAATCTCAATTCAGATCCTTAGCACTAAATCCTAAATTCTAATAATTAGGATTTGGAAATTAGAAATTTGGATTTAATTTTGAATATGGATGAAGGCTTTTAATCTCATAATTTCAATTATGGTCAAGCCGATCGACCTATTAGTATCAGTCTGCTAAATACCTTGCAGTACTTACACATC
>JASEIE010000109.1 GCA_030024065.1 Thermodesulfobacteriota bacterium | reverse complement strand
CCTTGGCGCCGAATGGACCGGTGGGCTCCCTGGTATTGGTAAAGTAGGTCTGGATATTCTCCAATTTCGGCATATCCTCAGGTGTCAGCATTTTAAAGTCCGTGAAGAGCCCTTTATTCTTCAGCTCCCCTGTCTCTTCATCATACCGGGTATCTTCTAAGAGAGCATATCCAAGACCTCGGTACAGCCCTCCGCAGAGCTGGCCTTCCGCCAGATCCGGATTGATCACCTGTCCGGCATCACTGCAGAGAATCGCCCGCACCGGTTTGATCACTCCGGTCTCTGTATTAACCTCTACCTCGATAAATTGTGCATTGAAGGTGGGCGGACAGTTGACCTGACGAAGGCTATCCACAGCTGCAATCGTTCCCCAATTGTTGATCTGCGCTGTCTTGGCCACCTCTCCCACAGAGATCCTCCTGTCCGGAACACCCTCCACACAGATCACTCCCTGACCGGCCTCCTCATCGACCTCCATCTTCAGGGCATGTGGAGGGACCTGAAGAATTCTCGATGCAAACTCAAGAAGTTTGGCCTTGGCCTGGCCTGTCACTTTATGAAGGGCGCCTCCTCCGCAATAGATGCCTCTTGTGGCATGCGTGCAGACATCATAAACAGTGGTCCGGGTATCGACAGGTGAGATGCCCACCTTATCAAGGGGGATCTTCAGCTCCTCAGCCACGATCTTTGCAAGGGCATCGAGCGTCCCACCGCCCAGGTCCATTAAAGCCGTAAGAAAATCCACAGAACCATCCTCATTGATCTTCACAATACTGCCAGAGTAGTCGATCACCTCCCCAGGCATTGGCGCCCCTGCTCCTGAAGTGTGGAAACCCCTTGCCATGCCGAGGCCCCGGCGAATCGGTCCCTCCTCTTTTTTCTTTCTCTTCTTCCAGCCTGCGAGCTCCGCTCCCTTTTGGAGCATCTCCTCAACGCCACAACTCCGGATCACGGAACGAACGGTAGGTCCCTGCCCCCAGAAGGTCTCGCCCAGACCGACATAATTCTTCAGACGAAGTTCGATGGAATCCATGCTCAGTCTTTCCGCTAAAACTTCCATTAACGATTCGACAGCAAAGGTCACCTGCGGATTTCCAAAGCCCTGCATCGCACAGGCAGGAACCTTATTCGTATAGACTGCCTTGCCCTCAAACTTGAGATGGGGGAGGCGGTAAAGGGAGACCCACCATCCCGCCATACATCCGAGAAGAGGATAAGCCTGGGTATTGTGTGCGCCGATATCAACAATCACCTTCATATGACCGGCAACGAGCGTCCCATCCTTCCTCGCTCCGATTTTCAGTTGGATCCAGGAAGGATATTTGCAGTGATCATACATATCCTCTTCCCGGGTCGATATGATCTTGACCGGCCGCCTCGCTTTCAGGGCAAGGGCCACGCCAATGGGGACGACCGAATTCATCTGGATGCTCGATCCGAAGGATCCGCCCAAACCGATCCGCTTCACATTAACCTTGCTCAGGGGGATTTGAAAGATCTCGCCCAGCAGTTGCCTCACATTATGGATCGTCTGGGTCGTGGTCCAGACTGTAATCCCGCCATCTGCCTCAGGCTGGCAAATCACTGATTTTGTCTCCATCTGGGCATGATAAACCCGTCCCGTTCTAAACTCATCCTCGATGGTGATCTCCGATTCCTGAAAACCTTTCTCTATATCTCCTTCCACAATCTCCCGGGTGGCGGCGATATTGTTACGGACCTCAATCTCTTCCTGACCGAAAAGGATCGTCTCGTGTAGAGGTACACTCTCCGGTCTCACCGCCTCCGAGGCATCAAAGACCGCAGGCAATCTTTCATACTCCACCCTGATCGAATTTAAAGCCTTCTCTGCCAGTTCATCCGTCTCGGCGGCGACAGCGGCTATCGCTTCTCCCACATGTCTGGGCCGATCGGTCAAAACATGCCTGTCCTTAAAGGTCTTCTGCGGGATGGTCACAATTCTTTCCGCATAGGTGATCTTCGGAACGTTTTTGAAAGTGATACAGACCGCGCCCATCGCCTCTGCCGTTCTCGTATCGATACTTCTCACCTTTGCATGGGGAAAGGGGCTTCTCAGGACTCGGCCGTGAAGCATCCTGGGCAACGAGAGGTCAGTGGTGTAGATCTCCTGACCGGTCACCTTAGCCATCCCGTCTTTCCGGATGGATTTTTTACCTATGGCATGATATTGGGAGTTATCCATTTTACTCATCACTCCCCCTCACTCCTCCTTCAAAGCCTTTATGATCTTCTCCGGCGTCAGCGGCAAATCATATATTCTGACTCCGATGGCATCATAGACTGCGTTGGAGATCGCAGGGGCGACTGAACAGACCGAAGGCTCTCCCACTCCTTTTGCTCCGAAGGGCCCCACCCCATCGCCCGATTCGATAAGAATCGTCTCCAAATCCGGCACATCCATCGAAGTGGGAAGAAGGTATTCCGAGAAGGATGGAGTCATCGTGATCCCTTTATTCAGAATGACCTCCTCTGTCAAACCATAGCCTACGCCGTAGATCGCTCCGCCTTCAATCTGACCTTCAACACTTAAACGGTTGATGGCTCTGCCCACGTCAAAAGAGGAGATGAGCTTCAATACCTGAATCCTTCCTGTCTCCTCATCCACTGCCACCTCTGCGCCGTGGGTGCCAAAAGTAAAATCAGGAAAGACCTGTCCCTCAATCCTCTCAAATTGAGTTAGGTTCCTGAAAGGGGCTTTGAAAAGTGCAACATGGTAAAGTGGAAGTCCATCCGAAGCGCATGCCTTCACCACTTCTTTAAGAGAAAGACTCCTTCCTGTTCCTTCCTTATCGGCCACTTCCCGGTCGACCAGGTCAAGTCTCTCAGGATCGATCCCCATCATCTCGGCCGCCTTTTTGATCAATATCTTCCGAATCTCCCGTGCGGCCATGAGCGTTGCATTCCCGGACATATAGAGCTGCCGGGTAGCAGTCGTTGTTCCTGAAAACGGAGTTAAAGCCGTATCCGCAATATAGATCTTTATCTCTTCAACCGGGACTCCCAGAGTTTCAGCCGTAATCTGACAGAGGGAAGAGGCCTGCCCGCCGCCGATGTCCTGAATTCCTGCACGGATGGTCACGCTTCCATCCATCTCGATGGAGACATGGGAACGCGAGGTGTCATGGAGAAAGACCATTCTTCCATAACTCGTCATTCCGGATGCAATGCCTTGGCCAATTTTTATCTTTCCAGAAGGAGATTCTTTTTTGCCAAGGGCTTCGATCGCTCTCTCTGTGGTTTCTTTCAAGGCAACATGATGTTCAAGCAACTGACCTGTGGCTAAGGTTTCTCCCTTTTCGAGATAGTTGATCATACGAATCTGTCGGGGCTCAAGTCCGATCTTCCTGGCCAATTCATTCATCTGTGATTCATAAGCAAAACAGACCTGGGGCGCTCCGAATCCACGATTGGCGCTGGTAAAGGTATTATTCGTCAGGACGGTATAGCCATCCACTCTCACATGGGGGATTCGATAGGGGCCTGCCGCATTGACCATGGAGTAAAGGAGAACCCACGGGCTGAGATAGACATAGGCGCCGGCATCGGAAACCAACTTCGCCTGGAGGGCGACTAATCGTCCATCTTTCTTAGCACCTGTTTTATATTCCATGATGTAGGGATGCCTCTTGCTGTGAGATAGGATCGATTCCTCCCGCGTATAAGTCAATTTCACAGGTCTTCCTGTCCGGTAGGTCAAAAGAGCAAGAAAGCTCTCGACGGTAATATCCTCTTTCCCTCCGAATCCTCCTCCCACATATGTTCCAGTCACTCGCACACGGTTATGGGGAAGATTGAGCACATCTGCAACCCCCCTGAAATGCTCGATCACCTGCGTGGAAACCCGGATCGTAATGACTCCGTTTTCATCAATCCAGGCCACTCCGGATTCGGGCTCCAGATAGGCATGATCGACAAAAGGAACGCGATAGGTGTTTTCCACGATGGCATCGGCTTCGGAGAAACCCTTCTCCACATCGCCCTTGACCACCTCGTAATGGGTGATGATATTGGGCCTTCCCTCCTGAACCGGAGGGGCATCGGGTTTCATCGCCTCGATTGGATCGAAGATGCCAGGAAGAGGTTCATAATCCACTTGAATCAATTCCAGGGCCTTCTCCGCAATCTCCTCTGTTTCAGCCGCAACGAGCGCTACAGCCTCACCCAAGAAAAGGACTTTCTTATCCGCAAGGACACGATAAAGTCCTTCAAATCCTCCTCCTATAGCATGGGTCTGGCCGAAACGGGTCACGGACTCGTTTTTGGGAACATCCTTCGCGGTGAGAACGGTCTTCACGCCTTTGAGCCGTTCGGCTCGAGAAGTGTTGATTGAGAGAATCCTTGCAGATGGATGCCTGCTTCTCAGCACCTTTCCATAAAGCATTCCCGGCACGGAGAAATCGGCCGCATAAGAGGTTAAACCGAATGCCTTCTCCCATGCGTCGTGCCGAGGAATGGGCTTACCGATGATCTTTAATTCATCCTTTTCGTTCATCGTTTATCGTAATTTTTGGGCCGCTTCTTCAATGGCCTCGATGATCTTTTTATATCCTGTGCATCGGCAGAGATTCCCTGAGATCGCTTTTCTGATTTCTTCCCTCGAAGGCTTCAAATTTTTGTCGAGCAAACCCTTTGCCGATATGATCATGCCGGCAGAACAGAACCCGCACTGGATAGCCCCCTTCTTTATAAAACTCTCCTGAAGGGGATGGGGCTTATCCGGTGTCCCGATTCCTTTAAGCGTCACCACCTTCTGTCCGTCAGCCTGGAGTGCCAGGGTCAAACAGGCATTAACCGGTTTCCCGTTGAGCATGACAGCGCATGCGCCACAGTCGCCCTTGCCGCAACCCTCCTTCACCTCGGTATGTCCCAATTTCTCTCTCAAGACATGAAGAAGAGTTTCGTCAGCAGAGACCTCAGCTTTTTTCCATTCCCCATTGATATTAATTTCTAATGGATAGGTCTTGATTAGCTTCATGTTAGCAGGATCTCATTTGTCCGAAAAGTGAGATCCCGAAATAATACTGAAATGAATTCAGCACAAGGTTCGGGATGACTTAAAAAACACTTTCCGGTCATGCTGAACCATGCCCTGAAACAAGTTCAGGGTCTAACGATTTCAGCATCTACTATCCCTCTATGTTCTTTCTGATCAACCGTTTCAAAAGCACCGAAGTCATCGCCCTTCGGTAATCCGCGCTCGCCCGAATATCGGTGATCGGGTTAATCTCCTCTTTGATCCTTTCGCAGCAGGAATCGATCAACTCTTCCGTCACTTTCCTATTCAACAGCAACTCCTCTGTTCGGTAGGCCCTGATGGGTGTGGGAGCCACGGCTCCAAGACCCATCCTTGCCCTTGAGCACCTCTGTCCTCTTATTTCGAGGAGGACTGCCACGCTCACTATGGAAATCGCCATCGAATTCCGTAATCCCAGTTTGGCATAAGTCATCTTTGCTTTCGAATCCGGTTTGGTAAAAGTGATCTCTTTGATGATCTCATCCTTATTCAATACGGTCCGGTTTGGCCCGACGAAGAACTGATCAATGGCGATCTGTCTCATTTTTCCATCGGACCTCACGGTGGACACTTTCGCTTCGAGGACAAGAAGCGGGACAGCCGTATCCGCCGCAGGAGAACCATCTGCCAGATTTCCGGCAATGGTCGCTCTGTTTCTCACCAGTGGATTTCCGATTTGATTGGCCGCATCAAAAAGGGCCGGTCCATATTGTTTTATGATCCCGGATGATGAAAGTTCAGAAAGGGTGGTCCGTCCGCCAATCCTGATTCTCCCCCTCTCCTCCCGAATGTAGGAAAGGTTCTTTAAGTGACTGATATCGATTAAGACCTCGGGACGGATCGCTCTTGATCGGAGATCCGGAATAACATTTGTTCCGCCCGCGATGAGCCTGACTTTCCCCTTCCATCGCTTCATCAAATGGAGGGTCTCTTTCTGATTTTTGGGCCGAAGATATTCCATTCTTTTGTTCTGATTTACCATCGACCCTACCCTCTCAGGTAGGCCTTTCGAATCACATCACTCTGAAAGAGTTCGCTCCGGTTCCCTTTCACAACGATCTCGCCTTTCTGAAGAACATACCCCTTGGAGGCAATGGAAAGGGCTTTCTTTGCATTCTGTTCAATCAGTAAGATCGTCGTCCCCTCTTCGTTGATCCTCTTGATCGTCTTAACAAATTCTTCCACCAGAATGGGGGAAAGCCCTAAGGAGGGCTCATCCAGAAGAAGGATTTTGGGATTTCCCATCATGCCCCGGCCAATGGCGACCATGCCCTGCTCTCCTCCACTCATCGTGCCAGCCACCTGATGGAGCCTTTCCTTTAGACGTGGAAATAAACGATAAACGGTCTCCAGCCGCTTCTGGATCTCTCCTTCATCCTTCTCCGAAAAAGCTCCCAGTTTCAGATTTTCAAGCGCCGTCATCTTGGGAAAGAGCCTTCTTCCTTCCGGCACGACACTAATCCCTGCTCCGACGACCTGATGGGGTTTCCAGGAATGAATGGGAGTTCCTTCAAAAAAGATGGAACCTTCCACCTGAGAGACCAATCTCAGGATCGTCTTCATGGTGGTAGTCTTTCCCGCCCCATTGCTTCCAAGAAGGCAGACAAGTTCCCCTTTCTCGATTTCCATGCTCACCTTCCGGAGCATGGGAACTCCCCCATACTGAGTCGAAATCCCTTCAAGCTTGAGCATCTTTCTCTTCCCTTCCCAGATAGGCTTCGAGCACTAATTCATTGTTCGATATCTCCTGAAACGTCCCTTCGGCAATCTTGCGGCCATAGTTAAGGACGATCACTCTTTCGGCCACCTCCCGGATCACCGCCATATCGTGTTCAATGATGATGATTCCGATTCCGCCTACTTTCTGCCTTACCTTCCGGATGTCCTCCATCAGCTCTTCGGTCTCCGCAGGAGACATCCCGGCGGAGGGTTCATCTAAAAGAAGGAGCTTGGGATCGGAGGCCAGCGCCCTGCAGATCTCCACTTTTCTCCGGTCTGCCTGGGGGAGGTCCCCTGCCCTCTGGTAACAGTTTCTTGCCAGGTCTTCACTGAACTGGCCTAAAATCTCCAATCCCTTTTTCACCCCTTGTTCGACCTCCCTCTCCACATAACTTCGCCGGAAGATGGCGTCGAACCAGTTCGAATCCTGATGAGGATGCATCCCGATCAGGACATTATCAAGCACGCTCAGATTGAGAAAAAGCCGGTTATTCTGAAATGTCCTGGCAACCCCCTGTTTGGCAATTTTAAAGGTGGGAAGACCCACCAGGCTCTCCCCGCAATAACGGATTTCACCTCTTGTGGGCTTATAGATGCCTGTGAGGAGATTGAAAAAGGTCGTCTTTCCTGATCCGTTGGGTCCGATCAGGCCGACCGTCTCTCCCGGGTCAATGTGGAAATCCACTTCATTGACAGCGGCTAACCCTCCAAAGTGGATTGTCAGTTTCTCTGTGTCCAATAGTTTGGCCATAGTCATTTCATCTCCTGAGGGGAGTTCAGCTCTCTTTCTTATAGACTCTCATCTTCTGGGGAAACAGGCCCTGGGGCCGAAACACCAGCATTGTGACAATGATCACACCGTAGATCAGGACCCGGAAATCCTCAAAGGCCCGAAACTTCTCCGGCAGAATCGTCAGGAGGGTGGCTCCGATGATCACTCCAAAGACGTTATCCATCCCTCCCAGGATGACCATCGTGACCACCACCACGGATACGATGAAGGCAAAATTCTCAGGCGATATGAAACCGATATAGTGCGAGTAGACCGTCCCGGCCACCCCTCCGAAGAAGGCATCAATGCAGAAGGCTAATATTTTGTACCAGGTCACATCGATTCCGTGGCACCGGGCGGCAATTTCATCTTCCCGGATGGCATTCCAGGTCAGCCCCACGCGGGAATGATGAAGACGGTGGGCAACGAAGAGAGATCCCCCGACCAGAAGGAAGATCAGGTAGTAATAATTTGACTGAAAGGGAAGCCGGTATCCAAAGAGATTGAATGGCTCTTTGAAGGAGTGACCGAAAAGAGAGGGAGGAGGAATGTTGGGGATGCCATTGGGTCCGCCTGTCCATGAAAAATTGATGAGGAGGATGTAGACGATCAGGCCAAAAGCGATCGTGACAAGGGATAAGTAGTAGTCCTTGGTCTTCATACAGGGAATGCCGAGAAGAAGGCCGAAGAGAGAGGCAAGGCTTCCGCCGATCAAAAGACCCAACCAGAAGGAGATGTGAAAATGGACCGCAAAAAGGGCTGAGGCATAGGCCCCGATTCCATAGGAGGCCGCTGTGGCAAAGTTGACCACATTGGTGCTTCCAAGCTGAAAATTGAGGCCGAGAGCCAGAATGGCAAAGAGCCCGGCCATGACGCAGATATGAATCAGATAGGGGCTTGATTGAAAAATGAAAGGAAGGGTAAGAAGCATCACAACAAACCCGACGCCAGCCACGATTTTCAGTTCTTTAAAGAGGTCTGTCAGAGCGATGCGGACCTTCTCCCATTTTCTGAACATCACCCCAAGGCCTACAAAAAAGAGGATAAAAGCGATCACCTTTCCAGTTTCATAAGTCTTCATGAAGGCGGCAAAGAGAATGAAAAAGAATGCCTCCACTGCCAGCAGGATGACGGCTCGTCCGATGGTTCGGGATAGCATCACTTACAAACCTCCTTAAACCTTTTCGTATACTTTCTCTCCTAAAATTCCGGAAGGCTTAAAAATTAAGAAAAAAATCACCACCAGAAAAGCAAAGACATCCGTATAAGGAGTGCCTCCGGGAATGAAGGCCGCGGCAAAGGTCTCCACCAATCCCAGGATCAAGCCGCCGATGATAGCTCCGTAAACATTTCCCAGCCCTCCCACCACGGCAGCGGAGAATCCCTTTACGCCTCCCATCAATCCCATATCAAACCGGATGATGTTGTTGTAGGCCCCGATGAGGATGCCGGCGATGGCGCCAAGTGCCGAGCCGATAAAGAAGGTGACCGCCACGGTGCGATTAATATTGATCCCCATCATCATGGCCGCTTCTCCGTCCTGGGAGACGGCCCGTATCGCTGCCCCCATTCTCGTCCGCCGGATGAATAGAAACATCACCGAGATGAGAAAGATCGTCGTTCCCAAAATGATTAAATTATCGAGCCGGATGAGAACGCCTCCCCACTGGAAACTGGTCTGTGGCAGAATCCTTGGAAAGATCTGTGGGTTGCTTCCATGGGGAAAGGAGAGCCTCACCATTTCCCGGACGACCATCCCTAATGCCACTGTGGCCACCAGCACCATCAGCAGAGGAGCATTGCGAAAGGGTTTGATGACGACCCTCTCAAAAAAGGTCCCGATCAGTCCTGTGAGAACCATGGCCATCAGAATCAAAAGGGGAACGAAGAGAAAGGCCGGGATGAAGGTCAGAAGCCCAAAGAGTTTTGCCAGCCCATACAGAATGAGGGTCATAAAGGCCCCAAGGATGCAGACATCTCCATGGGAAAAGTGGACCACATTGAGTGCGCCGAAAAAGAGATTAAACCCGATGGCGATGAGCGTATAGGTGCATCCGAGGAGTAATGCATTGATCAGTTGCTGAAAGATTTCTGCCACTCCGCTTCTCCTTCCTGACGAATCATTTCCAGCCCCTTCACTCCTCATTTCCCAGACCGGGGAGAGGGAGGAGTGAAGGGAAGATTGCCCGAGGGGTTAGGCAAAAAATTGAATCGACTATTTGGGAAGTTTACGCGCCCCTTTGGCATAATCCGATTCTTCCCAGGTGATCCACTTGCCGCCCTGTCCGACGAATCGGCTGACCATGATGTTGGTCGTCTGACCGGTGGCATCGAAACTGGTTTCGCCCATGAGACCTCTATATTTAATCCCCCGAATATACTTGGCGATGGCGCCCTTATCGTCCGGTCCGGTCTTTGAAACGGCTTCGAGAATGATTCCCGCTGAGTCATAGGCGTTAGGACCATAAGCGCCAAAGGGTTCCCGATATCCAGCTCCTTCATAAGCCTTAACAAACTTTGTTCCCCCTTCGAGCTTATCAATAGGTCTTCCTGGTTTAATGGTTAGAACTCCTTCTCCCGAGGGGCCAGCCACTTCTAAAAATTTATCGTCTTTAATTCCCGAAATGGCGCAGAACAGCTTCTTCAGCCCCACCTTCTCCATCTGATCCCGAATGAGAGCTCCCTCCATCACCACCCCTCCAAAATAGACCGCATCCGGATTGAGACCTTTGACTTTCGTCAGAATGGGACGGAAGTCCGTTGTCCCTACGGTGACGCTGTCCACGGAAAGAATCTTGGCTCCCCTTCCCTCGGCCATGGGCCTGAAGGCTTTGAGGTTCATCTCTCCGTAACTGCTCGTATCCGCAATGATGGAAATATTCTTATATCCCAGTTCTGCGATCACCCAGTCGCAGAGGGGACCATTCTCCTGGATCAGGGTAGGAGCCACACGATTGACTCCCGGATACTTATAGAAGCCGGTGATGTCGGGGTGGATCGCCCCCCATACGATAAAGGGAATCTTGTAAGTATGAAAGATATGAATCGTAGCCAGGGCTACCGGGCTGTTCCAGTGGCCGCTTGCCGCCACGACGGCCGGATCAGAAACGAGTTTGAGTGCGGCGGCCACACCGGTTGCGGGGTCAGAGGCATCGTCTAGAGCCACCATCTCAACTTTATAAGGATATTTCCCGGAACCATTTGCCTCGCGAATGGCAAGATCGAACGCATTTCTCGCCCCTACTCCCTGCGCTGCATTGGGTCCGGTGAGAGGGCCGATGAAACCGACCTTCACCACCTTCGATTGTGCCCATCCGCTTGAGGTGATCAAAAGGATGGAAACCGCTAAAAGCATAAAAAGAACCGTCTTTCGATAAAGAAACTTCATCTTCATACCCTCCTTTTCCTTTGAATATTTTTGCTACCCCCTCGAGCAGCAATGCTTGACTCATTCTTTAATTGTGCTGAAATCTTTTGGGCATACTCCATCACCAGCTTGCTCAGTTCACCCGCTCTCCGTTTACTGATTCG
>JASEIE010000108.1 GCA_030024065.1 Thermodesulfobacteriota bacterium | reverse complement strand
CATTCTTTGAGTGTGAAGGTCGATTCCACAATAAAATTTGTGTTGCTGGGTGTAAAATTTCATATGGCTTCCTCCTTTTGATGTGATATGGTTTTGTTGCAAACCTACATTACCATCTTTAGGGGGAGGCCTTAAATAGTATCAAGGCGCTGCACCTGACCCAAAACAGCTGTGTTCGGTTTGTTATTCTTTTTCCTTTAAAATAGTTTCTGATTTATAAAAAGTCTCCCTGCTCTTTTTTTGGGCAGGTGAACTTTTCGTTATACGCGAAGAATATTTACCCAAGGAGGCAACATTATATGAGAAGCGTTTGCATTTTGCTTTTGATGATATGTACGATTAGTTTTTCCAGTTGTGCACATAAAACTCAACAAACTCAACCACTGCAACAATCGATATTGGATGACCCTTCTGTTGATCAACGTTATAAAGATGCGATGAGTCAAAAAAGGATAGTTCCAGGGATGACCTATAACATGGTGGAGGCAACTTTAGGACCTGCCCATTTTATAAATTATTCGTCCTTTGATGATGGCAGTCAAGCAGAGGTATGGGTATATAAACCCTCATTTGCCAGACAATACTTTTCTGCCCGTTATGGTCTTTCTACGCAATATCTTTATATAGCATTTAAAGAAGGAAAGGTAATAAGTGTTTTTAACGATATACATATCCCGAACGTTATAGTAATTCCGAAGTAAGTGAAGTAATTCTAGGCGACTGGTGTCCATCTAACGCCTTTCTAATGAAAACGTACGCCCTAGACACTAACTGTTTCATTGATGCGGTCAATCCGAGGTCGCAATCCTATGAAGTGATGCAGCGTATTTTGTTAGCGTTTAGTAGTGGCAAATTGCTACTGAAGGTGAGCCTGCAGACGGTACATGAACTAGAGCAAAAGAAGAAAAGGGATATGGGGTCAAAGCTAAATTATACACTTTACAAGCACTTTACAAGGAAAGAGAGATGATAAAGTGTTATTGTGCCCCGGAAGGCAAGGATCGATTATTCTGGTGGAGTCCACCACCCAATCGTCTGAGGGATCGAGCGGAAGCGGATCTTCCAGGACGATAAGGATTGTAACGCCTTTCTCGACCGTCTGGGAATTCTTCTTCTGGAATCGAAAACGTCATGTTTTGCCTGGTTACTGCTGCCTAAATCACTCCAGCGGATGGCTGATGGCCGCTGCTGATTTCAGTCGTTAGGCCCTTTTATAAATCCTTATTATTTTTCCCCTTGACAATAGTAAACAATTTGTTTATTATTGTTCTGTGATCAAGTCGTTCCGTTGCCGTGAAACCAGAAAAATATTCAGCCGCCAATTTTCCCGAAAGTTTCCACATGACATTCAGCAGCGTGCCTTTATGAAACTTAATGCGATCGATGCGGCAACTCAGATTGAAGATTTAGGTCTACCGCCATCAAACCGACTTGGGGCTTTGAAGGGAAAACGTAAAGGGCAATGGAGCATTCGTATTAACGATCAGTGGCGTATTTGTTTTGAATGGCGCAGTGCTAATGCAGAACAGGTTGAAATCGTCGATTATCACTGAGGAGGTCGGCATGAACAAAAAGCGTATTTCTCCAGTACACCCTGGGGTATATCTAAAGGAGTTGCTTGACGAATTAAAATTAACACAATACCGACTCGCCAGGGAGTTAGGCGTGCCCGCTATGCGTATCAATCACGTTGTAAATGGTAAACGTCCGGTAACAGCGGAGCTTGCCTTGCGTCTGGGGCGCTATTTTGGGCAAAACCCCCGCTATTGGATAAACCTGCAAAGTCGGTATGATATGGATATTGCCGAAGATGCGTTGTCCGAAAAGGTGGCACGTGAAGTGCGTCCCTTGAGGGAAGCCGTTTGTTAGCGGGATAGCAAAAGGTATCAAATCTGGGATTGATAATAGAAGCTCCCCCCTCTCTTCTCTCTTCACATTTCCCATGTCAAACCATTGAACCCTTCTTGACAATACCATATCATTGATGCATAATAATGCATATTTCTTAAGGAGGGATTTCATGAGAACAACCTTAAATATAAAAGATGAATTGCTCAACAAGGCAGCAAAGTTAACCGGCATTAAGGAAAAAACCTCTCTGGTCAGGCTCGGTCTCGAAGCACTGATAGCAAGGGAAAGCGGTAAGAGACTCGCCAAATTGGGTGGGACCGAAAAAAAATTGGAGATGATTCGTCGCAGAAGGAACGGAGAAACATGAAATGGTTCTTGTTGACACTTCAGTGTGGGTTGCGCATCTGAGAGATGGAACCATTGGGCTTGAGGCGCTGTTGAATGAGGGACACGTTCTCTGTCATTCGTTCGTCGTCGGTGAGCTTGCGTGTGGGAATCTCGGGAACAGGTCTGAAATACTTTCCCTTCTACATGCGTTGCCTATGGCAATGCATTTAGAACATGAAGAAGCAATTCAGTTCTTAGAAAATTATAGTCTGATGGGAAAGGGTTTAGGGTACATTGATGTGCATTTGCTTGCTTCCGCTATCTTAACCAAGGCCCACCTGTGGACACTTGATAAGAAACTGAGCGAAGTTTCCTCAAAACTGGGATTGGCGTATTGATCTCTGCGATCAGATCAAAGCAATCCAGTGGATGCGTAGAAACACCCCTGCTCATTTCAGAAGTTCCCCAATATTTATCCAGCACCTTCCAGAATACCCCGCAGCTCTGCTGCGGGGATGAATGGCTTAAGATAATCTTCCTGCGGGGTTTAATACCCCGCAGGAAGGTGCTGGATTTATATCCGAGATACTCAACAGCCAACTTTTTCAGATTGGCCTCTTACCCTTTAACCTTCCTTCACCCCTTGAAGCCTTGCCCTTATTTGGACTTATGGATTTTCATGAAGATAAGGAGTAGAGTAAGGCTGCTTGTTTTGATTATTGCCATGATGAAGCAGGAATCTTTCAGGCCCAAAATGGGAAAGAGAAGGATGCCTCCTAAAAGCCCTCCGAAGAATCCACCCAGAAGGTCCGCTCCATAGAGTAAACCCGCTGTGTGGCCAATCATCCCTTCCCTGAGGTGGATCTTCATGTAGATCTTCGTTGCCAGTGGAAATTGGAGTCCAACCAGGGCGCCGCAGAGGAAAGACATGGTCAAAAAGGTCGCATAGAGGAGAACATAGACGTACGTTTTTTCGAGATAATGGGAGGGGATGGAGAGGATAAAGGGCAGGATGATGGAGAAGAGGATGATCGACAATTCCGTTCCCAAAAAGAGAAGATAACCCTCTTTGATTCGATCTAGTCGCCGGGTGATGAAGAAGCTGCTGAGCGCAATGCCCACCATGAAGATGGTAATTAAAAGCCCGATCTGATGATAAAGATAGCCGTAAAGGGTTTGAAAAGTGAAGATGATGGCGAGGTTAAGCATCATATCGACGAAACCGGATGTGAAGATGGCATAGGGAAGAGAGTACCTGGAGAGGAGGGGTCTCCGGACAAAAAGGATGGCGAGAAAAAGGGTAGGGAGAGCGGTCAGACCGATGATCAGAGCGAGACTCAACCCTTCAAACCACTTAAATACCTTTGTGAGATAAGGGGAGAAGAGGGCATTCCAGTAGGAAAGATTGAAAAAGACGCCAAGGGGTCTGAAATCGGAATTGATGTGAACCTCTTTTCTTTCCATCGATTTTAAAAACCAGTTGAGCCACCTTTCATGGAGCCGGTACTCCACATAGCTTTTCGTAAAGAGATTCGTTTTGATCTTTCTCTCCTCGAGACGTTTAAGCATTTCCCCGGAGGTCACTCCTAATAGCTTTTCGGAGTCTGAAGCAAAATAGAGATTGACATCGCCGGGGATGATCCTCACATACTTAAAAACGCTCTTCAGGGTGTCCCAAATGCATCCATTGAGATCTCTCAATTCCGGACTGATGTAGGTCAATGAACCCGGAAGGGTTAAGACGATGATTCCCCCGGGGTTCATCTTTCTTCTGGCCATGGAGAAAAATTCGGACGAGAAGAGTCTGTTGGTCTGCAATTCATGTGGGGCTGAGAGTCCGATGAAGATGAGATCAAAACGATCCGGAGTCCGGTTGACGAAGAAGCGGCCGTCCGTATAATGGATATTCACCCTCTCATCGGAAAGTTCGGATTGGGTTAAGGGGGTCGGAAACCGATGGATGAGCTTGAGAAGGAGAGGATCGAGCTCGACATAATCCACACGTGCCACCGGATATTTTAATATCTCATTGATCATTCCTCCGGCTCCTCCGCTCAGGATGAGAACCGATCCAGGCTTTTTGTGGAGGAGCATGGAGAAGTGAACAAAGTTTTCGATGAAGGCGATGTCAGGGACAGGCGTGGTGATGGACGGGATCCCATCCGTAAAGAAGGTAAATTGCTCGCCTCTTTTGGTAACGGTGATGTTCCCATAGATGGAGTTCTCGTTGTGGATGACATTTAACCCTCTCCACTGAGATTCAATAGAAGAGCGATGTATTTTCTCAGATATCGGCGTAAACAGGAGATAGAGAAAGAGAAAAGTGTAGAGGATGGAAAGAATCCAGAGTCCCTTTCGGAGATGAACAAGTTTCGCCTGTTCTGGCCAGAGGAGGAATACTGAGATGATGGCATTGAGCAAAGAGACCATGAAGGCGATCTGAAAGGAATTGAAATATTGAATCAGAAGGAAGGTGATGAGTAGGCCGCCGATGATGGAGCCTACGGTTTCAAAGACATAGACCTTTCCGATGGAGGAAGCCTCCTCTTTCGAATACAGAGCGTAGAGTTTACACCCATAGGTGAAAAGGGCGCCGTGGAAAATGGAGACCGGAAGAAGGATGAGAAGGGAGGAGTAAAAGATGGGAATAAAACCGAGTCCCTCTCCCGGGGTGGTGAGAAGGATGTTCTTAAATGTCCGGCAGAGGTAGATGGAAAAGGGAAGAGCCACTGAGAAAAAAATTTGGAGGGAGACAAAGACCTCCATCTTCCTTTTCACCTTTTCCACAGATTTTCCAACGATGAAGGAGCCGATTGCCTCGAGGATCAGCCAATTGGCGAGGATGATGCCGAGGGTGAGTTCGTTTCCCAGGAAAGAGATGAGGAGTTCCCTCAGGAGGACGATCTGGGCAACAATGCCGCTTGCCCCCATGATAAGAAGAGAGACTTTTAGAGGTAGCATTCCCATGATTTATCAATTCTATTTGGTTTATATAGCTAATGTAGCCGCAACCCTCGGGTTGCGAGATGCGTTACGCAGGCTAAAGCCTGCGGCTACCTTAACCGACATACAGGTAAGTTGGTTACCATCCGTCAAAACTGTAAATGGTTGAACCTTTAAATGGATATTCCTTCCAGTCATTTACTAATCCCCGACTAATAGGATTCTTAAGAATGTATGTTACCTGGACCTTAACGTCTTCATCTTTGCGGAGGATGTGGTCATAGAAATCTTTCTGCCATTTTACTGTAGCCGCAGCCTTCAGGCTGCGTTGGGAAAACCAATATCCACTCCTCTGCTTAAAATCCTTCATAAAGCC
Organism: Thermodesulfobacteriota bacterium; assembly: GCA_030024065.1. The sequence goes on along the minus strand of JASEIE010000108.1, from coordinate 5,581 downwards.
AAGAAGGTTGGACTCGTCCCTTTTACCCTGGATCAAAAGATGACAATGGTCAGGCATAAAGAGGAAAACATGGGCATCACAGTGCCATCGTTTCAACGTTTCAATAAGAATTTTTGTTAAAGCGTCGAAGACTTCTATATCATTTAAAATAGGTATTCTTCCTTTAATGCAAGCAGTAAAAGAGATAGCAATTTGACCGAGATATAATGTGGGGGATAATCGATGTATTTGTTCTCTTATGGCAGCCATAAAATGAATTCATCGCAGGCTGAAGCCTGCGGCTACCTATTTCGTTTCGTATTGTTATCAAGTTAGCAGAAAAGGGGGCGTGAGGTCAATAAATCTGACATGAAGATTGAGGAGGGATGATCATTCAGACGACGAGGTATTTCTTAACGATCTCTTCATTCTGCCAGATCTCTTCCATTTTTCCTTGATACTGGACCATGCCTTTTTCCAAAATATAGCCCCGATCAGAAGTCTTTCGGCAGAATTTTAGATTTTGGTCTGCTAGGAGGATGGTAACTCCCTCGCTCCGAATTCGGCCAAGAACCTCAATTAAATTCTGAACGATGAGTGGCCCCAGTCCCTCGGCAGGTTCATCCAGAAGGAGGAGATCCGGATTCTTCATCAGTGCCCGACCAATCGCAAGCATCTTCTGTTCCCCTCCGCTCAATTGGTTTCCTTTTCGCTCCTTCAAATCGACGAAGACAGGGAAGAGATCGTAAATCTTTTCAAAGCCCCATTGGGTCTTGCCTTTTTTTGACAATCGACGGGCAAGTTCAAGATTTTCGAAGAGGGTGAGGTCTGGAAAGATCCTTCGATCATCAGGCGTATAGCCGATGCCGCGCCTGGCGATCTGAAAGGGAGGGTTTCCTGTGATGTCCATTCCCTTGAGGAAAATTTTCCCTGACCGTGGCGGAGTGAGGCCGATAATGGAGCGAAGGGTAGTCGTTTTTCCCACACCATTTCGTCCGAGAAGGCAAACCACTTCCCCTTCACTGACAGATAAGGAAACTCCCTGAAGGACATGGCTCTGACCGTAAAAGGTATCGATTTGGTCCACCAGGAGAACAGGGGGAATTCCTGTGGTCATTTTTTCTTCCATAGGATCTCCTCACCCAGATAAACTTTTCGCACTTCCTGGTTCTGTTTGATCTCTTCGGGCGTGCCATCGGCTAAGATCTGGCCCCGGTGCAATACCACAATCCGGTCGGAAAGGGCGAAGACGATGTCCATATCATGTTCCACGATGACAAAGGTATACTTCTTCTCAAGAGAGAATCGACGGATGTTTTCCAGAACCCTCACCCGCTCTATAGGGTTCATCCCCGCTGTGGGTTCGTCGAGGAAGAGGAGTTTCGGTTCCGGCGCCATAGCGAGAGCGATCTCGAGAAGCCTCTGATCCCCATGGGATAACGTCCCGGAAATAACATCCTTTTTCCCGGCCAGACCGATCTCATCAAGCAATTTCATCACCTGCTCATTCGCATCGGTATGGCTTTCAACGGATTTTAAAAAGCTCCGGCTCCGGTTCAGGTGGGAAAGCGCCGGGATTTGAATGTTTTCGAAGACAGAGAGCTTGGGGAAGATGTTCATGATCTGAAAAGACCGGCAGATCCCCTTTTTCACCCTTTTGTGAATGGGAAGGTGGGTGATCTCTTCATCCTTAAAGAAGATCTTTCCTGAATCCGGAACGATATTGCCGGTCAGGAGGTTGATGAGCGTTGTCTTTCCTGCCCCGTTAGGACCGATGATCGAAGTCAGCACCCCCTCCCTGATCCGGAGGTCAATGTCATCGGCAGCGCTGACAACGCCAAAGTATTTTTTGAGTTTCTCCGTTCTTAGAAGTTCCATTCGGCAGTACCTTTTAAGAATCCCCCTTTTCTAAAGGAGGATTAAGGGGGATTATGTATAATCTCCCCCTTCCCCTCTTTAAAAAAGAGGGGGATAAATTCTTTATGTTCTTTTTAACCGGGGCCAGACCCGTTCCGCAAAGAAGACGACGATCCCCCCGCGAAAGACCAGAACCAGAAAAACCACGATGGAGCCAAAGCAGATGAGCCAGTATTGAGTAAATCTGACAATGATGTCTTTGATGAGATAGAAGAGAATGGACCCCACGATGGGTCCTGAGAAGGTATGGATTCCTCCCAACAGGGTCACCATCACCGGTTCAGCAGAATGGGTCCAGTGAGCAATCGGTGGCGTAACCGTGCTTTCAAGGGGAGGAAGCATCGCCCCGGACAGCCCTGCATAGATCCCTGCAATGGTAAAGGCGATCAGCCGAAATGCCCTGATCGAAATCCCGGCATAGGCCACCCGGTTTTCACTGTCTCTGATTCCTTTTAATGTGAGGCCAAAAGGCGAGTTGACCACACGGTAGAGTACAAGAATGGCTAAGATAGAAACGATTAATACGAAGTAATAATAGTTGGCCATGGGCGTCATATCGATTTTGAAGAGGCCCGGCACTTCGAAAGGCGCCCTCGGAATTCCCACCAGCCCATCATCGCCGCCCGTCACGTCTCGCCACTTCCAGGCTAAGGAATAGATCATCATCCCGAAGCAGAGGGTTAACATAGAAAAGTAGATTCGTGTGTGACGGACACAAAGATAACCAAGGATAAGAGCGGAGATGCCGCCTGCGATCGTCCCTGCGAATAACCCCAGGGGCAGTGAAGGGAGAACAAGGAGAACTTTTCCGCAGGTATAGGACCCCACGGCAAAAAAACCAGCCTGACCGAAGGAGAGAAGGCCGGTATAACCGAGAAGAAGGTTGAACCCGAGGGCAAAGACCGAGAGGATAAGAATGTGGATTGCCATGTAAATAACATACTTCCCACCGAATGCAGGAAGGAAGAAAAGGAATAGAATCAAGGCGATGAGAAGAAAAGGTTTAAGTCTCATAATGACTATTTCAATTTCCAATGACCATTTATCAATTAGCAATTATCAATGGTTTTTAAAAACTGAGAATTGGTCATTGAACATTGAACATTGACCATTGCTCATTGATCATTTCCCAAAGAGTCCTTCCGGTTTTACCATCAAAACCACGGCCATGACAACAAAGATGATAAACATTTCAAAGATGGGAAAGAGGAGGATGCCAAAGGAGGTCAGGATTCCCACAATCAAGGCCCCTACAAAAGCCCCCTTCAGGTTCCCCAATCCACCGATGACCGTGATCACAAAGGCCTGAATGATCATCGCCGTTCCGATTCCGGGGGCGACCACGCGGACAGGGGTCCCGAGCGCGCCCCCGAGGGCGGCAAGCATGGCTGAGAAGACGAAAACCGTAGTGAAGAGAAAGGGGATATTGATTCCGATCGCATTCGCCATCTCCCTATCGGAGGCCGAGGCCCGGATCATCCGTCCCCACCAGGTCTTCTCCAGGGTCAACCACAGCAGCAGGGCCACTGCCGCTCCTGCGAAGATAATAAAAAGATTGTAGTAAGGGAAAGCCCTCCCGACAATCAGGAAATGACCCTCAAAGAAATGGGGAAGAGGGGGAATCATGGCCACCCCTCCCCATACCATCTTCACCAGGTCATCGAAGATCAGAATGAAACCGAAGGTCAAGATCAATTGATAGGGCAGGTCGATATCATAGATACGGCGAATAAAAAAGCGCTCAAGGAATGCTCCAATGATGGCTACACTGATAAGGCTGAGGCCAATTGAAAGCCAGAAATTTAGTCCCAGTTTTCCATAAAATGTAAACGCCGCATAGGCGCCCAGCATGAAGAGACTGCCGTGGGCAAAATTGAGGATGCCCAGAACGCCAAAGACAAGGGTCAGCCCTGCAGCGAGAAGCCACAGGTACATTGAAAAACTTAAGCCGATAAGGCTCTGAAAAACTAATTTTTCTAACATTTCAACCCAAATGAAATTCGTAGTGGCGGCCCTCTGCGGCCGCCTAATTTAGGAGCCCTTGCCTACCGCAGGCAAGCACAGAAGGGCTCCCCTACATTTCTTAAATCCGCAATCCGAAATCTTAAATCCTAAATTTAAAAAAGGGGAGGGGCCTCCTCAAAAATTAAAGGCAGGCAATTCCCTCCCTAGTTTCTGAACCAACTATTTTACTGCAGCCACAGGTGTAAAAGGTGGATGGCGGTAATACTCTTTCGCGGGAATCACCCTGAGATCTCCAAGGATCGGTAATGGATAGTCCGGACTCAGAATTACTCTTCCTGCCGGAACGGTATAGATCGCCTGATGATCTTCTTTTCTGATCAGACGTATCCCTCCAGGGGTCTTCAGTTCCATTCCCTCTAGAGCGGTTCCGACCTTAGCCGTCTCTAAAGTTTTAGCCTTCTCAACTCCCGCCTTGATTGCATAGATGGCGGCGTAACTTCCCTCTGCAGAGTAGTTGGGAAACCTCCCCCATCTCTTTCTAAAGGCATCCACAAAGGCTTTGTTTTCAGGAGAGACAGGATAGTTATGGATGTATCGGGCAGTGGCCCAGAGTTTTCCCTTGAATTTGTCCGCTGCCACTTCTCTGGAGATTCCCTCAAGAAGGTCAACGGATCCACCCATTCCCTGGAACCAGACGTGAATCTTGTCAAAAACTCCGAGCATCAGTGCTTGTCGCAAAAGCATGACTCCCTCACCAGCCCACGGAGTCGCAAAGATGGCATCGGGCTTTTCAGCCATGACAGCGGCGATATGGGAGGAGAAGTCCATCGTCCAGAAGGGTGCCCAGGCCGCAGCAACAAATTCCACATCCGGGCGAAATTTTTTGATCGTTTCTTTAAATAAGTTCCAGGCCACGTATCCATACTCATAATCACAGTTAATACCTGCCCAACGTTTGATTTCAGGATTGTCTTTGAAGATCCAGGCAGCAAGAGATTCTTGATAGACCGGGACAGTCATCCTGAAAATCTGTTTGATCCCCTTCTCAGCGACCAGCTCTTCTGTCAGTCGGTGAGTTGAGGCGTGGGTGAAGAGATGGAGCCGATCCAGTTCCGGGAGGACTGGTCCAACTGCCATGGCACAGCCACTGGAGTCAACCCCAAAGAGGAAATCTGCTCCCCAATCCGTAACTAGGTACCGAGCATTCTTGACGGCTGTAGCAGGCTTTAACTCTTCGTCCATGAATTTCAGTTCGAGTTTTCGTTTCAAGATTCCACCTTTGGCATTGATCTCCTCAATGGCCAGCGTTGAACCAGCCATCATCTGCCAGCCATAATCGGCATGGGCTCCAGAGATAGCCCCCTGTCCTCCAATCTTGATCGGACCTGCCACTTTTTTAGCCTGTCCATAGGTCACCCGATAGCTCCCCAAACCCGTTCCAATAGCCACTCCACCTACGACCGCATTTTTCAAAAACTTTCTTCTCGTGATTTTTTTAGCCATCGTTTACCCCTCCTTTCTAGTTCATCCCCACCCTCATTGGAAAAAGGTTGGAATTGATATAGGTTGAATTTGAAAAAAAATATCAGACTCCTGAATTTCACCACTTTGACATTTATATATCATAACTTTATAAATTGTCAAGCTTTTTTATCCACAGTTAAAAAGTTCTGGAACAGTAACCCCTGAGTTATGGGTAATTATTGGTTATGGAGTTGTT
>JASEIE010000107.1 GCA_030024065.1 Thermodesulfobacteriota bacterium | reverse complement strand
TGAATTAAAGAATAGTAACTCAAGTCTTTAGGCTTGATAAAGTTTTTAAATGCTAATTGAAAATGGCTAATTGATCATTTTGCATTGAGTAGTTGAATGGAAAAGGGTCTCATCCAGGTCTATACAGGAAACGGAAAGGGAAAGACTACGGCTGCCCTGGGACTCGCCCTCAGAGCTGTGGGCCATGGATTGAAGGTGTTGATCATCCAGTTTATGAAGGGAACTCTGAAGTACGGAGAATTAGAGTCGGCCCAAAATCTCGCTCCCTATTTGACCATTAAACCCTTTGGCCGGGAGACCTTTGTTTCAAAAGCCACCCCTGATGCCATCGATATCCAACTGGCACAGGAAGGATTCTCACTGGCAAAAAAGGCCATCGAAAGTAGCGAATACGACATCGTCATTCTGGACGAGATCAATATAGCTATCGATTATGAACTGATCCCACTCTCTGACCTTCTCCATCTCCTCGATTCCAAGCCGGATACGGTGGAGCTTGTCCTCACTGGAAGAAACGCCAGACCCGAAATTATGGAGAAGGCCGATCTGGTGACTGAAATGGTGGAACGAAAGCATTACTATAAAAAAGGAACCAAAGCCCGCAAAGGCATTGAAATTTAAAAGCTCAATGCAAATTGGAAATTTAATCCCGCGCTGCGCGGGAAAAAATTAGCAATGAAAAAAATCTTTTAAAAATGCTAATTTTGTAATGATAATTTTGCATTGCTAATTGATCTTTCGAAAAGGGGGGATTCCGGATGTTCAAAGAGGATCAACTCAAAGAGGTCCAGCAGGAGAAGAAGAAGTGGGTGGACGACCTTTCAAAAATTCTCTCCGAAACCCCTGAACGTCTGCCCCGTTTCTCTACTGTCTCCGATCTGGAGATCAAAGGCATCTACACCCTGGAGGATACGCGGGAGATTGATTATTCCACAGATATCGGCTTTCCGGGAGTCTATCCTTTCACCCGGGGTGTTCAACCCTCCATGTATCGGGGAAGGCTCTGGACGATGCGAATGTTCTCCGGCTTGGGCGGCCCAGAAGAGACGAATAAGCGTTTCCATTACCTGCTTGATCATGGAGAGACAGGCCTCTCCATCGCCTTTCACTACCCCACCTTGATGGGCTATGATAGTGATTCTCCCAATGCCAGAGGTGAAATTGGGAAATGTGGTGTTGCAGTGGATACCTTGAAGGATATGGAAATTCTCTTCGAAGGCATTCCTCTCGACAAGGTCACCACCTCCATGACGATCAATCCGCCCGCTTCCATTCTGCTGGCGATGTATATCGTGATGGCAGAGAAGCAAGGGGTCAGCAAGAAAGAGATTGGTGGAACGATTCAGAATGATATGTTGAAGGAATTCATTGCCCAGAAGACCTTCATGCTTCCCCCCAGACCTTCCCTTCGGATTATCGTGGACACCATCGAATATTGCACCCAGGAGGTCCCCCGATGGAATACGATTAGCATCAGCGGCTATCACATCCGAGAGGCAGGGTCTACGGCGGTTCAGGAGCTCGCATTCACCCTGGCCGACGGGATCGCCTATGTGGAAGCGGCAATGGAGAGGGGGCTCGATGTGGATGATTTTGCTCCAAGGCTCTCCTTCTTTTTCGACTCTCACATCGATTTCTTCGAAGAGATTGCAAAATATCGAGCTGCCCGCAGGATATGGGCGAAGATCATGAGGGAGCGATTTATGGCGAAGAACCCCCGCTCCTGGATGCTCCGGTTCCATACCCAGACAGCAGGCTGTTCTTTAGCAGCTCAGCAGCCTTTTAACAACATCGTTCGCACTGCTTATGAGGCATTGGCTGCTGTACTGGGCGGAACCCAATCGCTTCACACCAACTCCCTGGATGAGACTTATGCCATTCCTACCGAAGAAGCGGCGACCATTGCTTTAAGGACCCAACAAATCCTTGCCGAAGAGACAGGAGTCACCAACACGATCGATCCTCTCGCAGGGTCTTATTTTGTGGAATCTCTGACCAATGAGATGGAGGAAAAGGCATGGGACTACATTCGGAAGATCGATGAGATGGGAGGGATGGTGACGGCGATCGAGAGGGGTTACCCTCAGATGGAGATAGCGGAGTCTGCTTATCGATTTCAGAAACAGATTGATGCAGGTGAGAAAGTCATTGTCGGGGTCAACAAGTATGAAACAGATCATCCACCCATCACCATCTGGCGGATGAGGCCCGAGATTGAAGAGAGGCAATTGAGAAGGCTTCAGGAGGTCAGGACGACACGAGACAATGCGAAGGTGAAGGAATGCCTCGGAGAGATCCGAAAGGCTTCTCAAGATGGTGAGAACCTCATGCCCCACATCATCAATGCGGTCAGGGAATATACAACGATCCAGGAGATCTGTGATGTGTGGCGGGATGTTTTCGGCAAATATACGGATCCGGGGTACTTTTAAAATTGCGGAATGCAGCCCCTCACCCTTTCCCTCTCCCCTCAGGGGAGAGGGCGGGGTGAGGGGAAATCCGAAATTGGATGGTGATGGAGGAGAGCATGGAGCGGAAGATTCGAATTCTGATTGCCAAACCAGGCCTGGATGGACATGATCGTGGAGCTAAAATTATCGCAAGAGGATTCCGCGACGCAGGGTTTGAAGTGATCTATACCGGACTTCATCAAACGCCAGAACAGATTGTGGCTGCTGCTATTCAAGAGGATGTGGATGGCATAGGGTTATCCATCCTCTCAGGAGCCCATGACTATGTTTTCCCGCAGGTGATCCATCTTCTCAAAGAGAAAGGAGCAAATGATATCATTGTCTTCGGCGGAGGAATTATTCCTGAAGAGGACATCCTTACTTTGACCCAATGCGGGGTGAAAGCGATCTTCACTCCCGGGACTCAAATCGAAGAAGCGGTGAAATGGGCCCGGGAGAATATCAAACCGCGGAAATAAGAACGCATAGCGCTAAGCGCAGAGCGTAAAGCGTAAAGGAATGTATATGTTGACGCTATGCCCTATGCGCTATGCCCTTTGCGTATTTGTTCAAAGGAAGGGAGGGGAAGGTTTTAGAGTTACGAGTTACGAGTTACGAGTTAAAAGTGACGCATTGCGTCCTTAGAAAGGAGGTAATCAAAAGATGTCAAAACGTGTTGCAATCATTGGAATAGGAACAACAGGATTTCGTGCTACCACGCCTGATGTCTCCTATAGGGAATTAACCTATGAGGCAGCGATGAAAGCCTATCTCGATGCTGGCGTTGAACCAAAGGATATCGATTCTTTTGTTGCAACCTCTGAAGATTTTTTGGAGGGTTACAGTATTTCGGATGAGTATTCACCAGATCAATTAGGTGCGGTTCTTAGGCCCATCTATACCATTTCTGGAGATTTTATTCACTCATTGGCATCAGCCTATATGATGATCCTTTCAGGCATCGGTCCCATATCCGTCGCCCAGGGGATGAGCAAAGCTTCTAACATGTTAACCCTGTCGGAGATGGTGACTTTTGCAATGGACCCTATCTATAATCGGCCATTGAAAGAAAGCCCACATGCAGTTTCTGGAATGGAGATGGCAAGGTTTATGTATGAAACAGGGACAACCCGTGAACAGTGTGCCAAGGTTGTTGTGAAAAATAAAAGAAATGCCTTAAACAATCCGTATGCTGGCCACGGTGTTCTGATTGATACAGACTATGTACTCAATTCCGAAGTCATCTCTTTCCCATTGACCCAGATGGATATCAGTCCCCATTCCGATGGAGCAGTGGTGGTTGTTCTGGCAGAGGAAGAGACTGCAAAAAACCTCTGTGATAAACCCATCTGGATTAGGGGAATCGGATGGTGCTCGGATACACCGGGTCTCGAAACTCGAAATTGGGGAGAAGCCATTTATGCACAGATGGCTGCGGAGATGGCTTACAAGATGGCAGGGATTCGTTATCCGAGAAAGGAGATCGACTTCGCAGAAATCAACGATGAGTTCTCCTATAAAGAACTCCAGCATCTCGAAGCCATGAAAATCTGTAAAAAAGGAGAGGCAGGTCCTCTGACAGATATAGGAGGTACTGAAATCACCGGGGAGTTTCCTGTTAATGTTTCGGGTGGATGTTTAGGAGTGGGAAACCTCTATGAACTCAATGGCGGCCATAAAGTCCTTGAAGTGGCCCGGCAGTTGAGAGGTGAAGCAGGCAAGAACCAACTTAAAAACGTGACCACAGGACTGGCTCAGAGTTGGAGGGGCGTCCCCACCACCACTGGGACAGTAGTCATCCTGAGCAATTAAAAGGAGGTGACAGGGATGAGAAGAGTAGCGATTGTTGGAGCAGGTTTGACAAAATTTTATCGTAATGTTCAGGAGACGCCCAAGGAGCTGGCTTATGAGGCTACGAAAATGGCGCTGGACTCCTGTGGGATGAAACTTTCTGATATCGATTGTGTCGTCCACGGGACAGCACCCGATGCATTCGATGGGATTCATATGAAGGGAGAGTATCTCTCTGATGGTTCAGGAGCTTTTCGCAAACCCTATATGCGACACTTCGTTGGTGGTGGGACAGGAGTTTTTTCACCGATCCATGGCTGGTTCCATGTTGCCTCAGGGATGTTCGACACCTGTCTGGTGGTGGCTGAGGAAAAAATGTCCTCCGCCTATCCACATCCTGCCGGAGCGTTCTTAACCATCTTCGATCACACTACAGAACAACCCCTCTACCCCACCCTCATCTATATCTTTGCCATTGAGATGAATCGTTTTATGACCACCCATGGTTATAAGAAAGAGGACATCGCCTTAGTGGCTGTAAAAAATAAAAAGAATGCAATGGACCATCCCTCAGCCCAATTACCCGCTGAAATTACAGTCCAGGATGTGCTCAACTCCGAGATCATGGCCTGGCCGGTGAATCGACTCGATATCAGTCCGACGAGTGATGGTGCCGCTTGCATGGTATTAGCGGCTGAACATGTGGCTCGCCGAGTGACTGAAAAACCAATCTGGATTGACGGAGTGGGTTGGGCACTGGATACAGCCTACTGGTGTACACGGGACCTTTACTACCCGGACTATCTCGAAGTGGCAGCCCGTCAGGCATACAAAATGGCAGGGATCAAGGAACCCTCCAAAGAGATTCATATTGCGGAACCTTATGATCCCTTTACCTACAAAGAACTCCACCATATCGAAGGATTGATGCTTGCCCCCAGGGGAAAATCGGTCCAGATGCTGGTGGATGGAGTCTTTAACAGAGATGGGAACCTGCCCACTTCTCCTTCCGGAGGACTTTTGGGTGTTGGCAATCCCATTGCCGCCGCAGGCCTGATGAAGATTATTGAGGTCTACCTGCAACTCAAAGGAACAGCCGGAAAAAGACAGGTCCCCGGCAACCCTATCTGTGGAGTTGCTAATGCCTGGGGTGATTTAATGCAGGTTGGAACCGTCGTTGTGTTGAGAAGCTAAAAGGAGGTGAAGATATGGAGATCACTAAAAAGATGGTAGAAAATACGGCAACGAAACTGAGTGCCGAGGAGATATTAGAAGGAAAAGTCCTCTCTGTGAAATGGGAGCCAAAATTAAAATATGCCTGGGACAATGGTCCTGCCATTGGTCGATACCTGGCTGAGCTAAAAAACGGGAAGATCATTGCGAAGAAGTGTGATAAATGTCACCGTATCATGCTTCCGCCAAGGATGTTCTGCGAGCTCTGCTGGGTTCCAACGGGAGAATGGATCTATGTTCAGGATACAGGCATTGTCAATACCTGGATCGTGGGTTATGTGGACTGGAAGGCACTGCCCCTCGATATCAAGGGAGGTGTCCGACCCATTACTCCGGGCATCATTGAAATCGATGGAGCCTCAAAAGGAATGGGGATTCTCCATCACCTCGGTGAAGTTGACCCCTGGAAAATCACCCGTGGGATGAAGGTGAAGGCGGTGTGGAAGCCGCCCGAAGAAAGAACAGGGTCGATTACGGACATTAAATACTTCAAACCCATTAAATAAGCAAGGCGCATAGGGCATAGAGCATAGCGTTTTTATCCTAAATTAAATTATACGCTATGCGCTCTGCGCTTTGCCCTTTGCGAATTTCGAATGACGGAGGTGAGAATATGGCATTGATCGAACGATTTCAGAAGACAACAGACATTGGTTACTGGGAAGGCCAGATTCCAATGAGTTACATCTATACCGTGGGAAGGGCTGGAGAAAAGTTCTTACGTGAAATCATAAACGGAAAGATTTTTGGCGCAAAATGTGATGTCTGCAATATCACCTATGTCCCTCCCCGGACCTACTGCGAGAAATGCTTTGCAAGACTGGAAGACCGCTACATCGATGTAGGAACAAAAGGAACGGTCCACACCTTCACCCAATGTTACGAAACCTTTGATGGGGTGAGAAAAGAAGAACCATCCATAGTTGCCGTCATTCGGATTGACAAAACGGATGGAGGTCTGGTCCACTGGTTAGGGGAAGTCAACTTTAAAAAGGTTTATATCGGAATGCCGGTTGAGGCTGTCTTCAAAGCCAAAAAAGACCGTGAAGGAAGCATTCTGGACATCAAGTTTTTTAAACCCATCAAATAAAGAGAAATAGTTCGGAGTAATGTAGTCCGGGGTTCGGAGTCGTAAAAAAATACTCCGAACTCCTGCCTGCGCGAAGCCGCTTTGGCGCAGGCAGGCTGAACTCCCTGCCTGCGGCAGGCAGGCGAACTCAAAACTGTTTCCGGAGGAAACCTATGCCCCTCGATTTTGACTTGAACGAAGAACAGCAGATGCTCCGCAAGATGGTTCGAAACTTTGCGGAGAAGGAGATCGCCCGGGTTGCCCAGGAGTTGGACGATAAAGAAGAATTTTCCTACACGCTGACAAAACGAATGGGCGAATTGGGACTGTTCGGTCCCTTCGTCCCGGAAGAATACGGTGGGAGCAATGTCGGTTATGTCTCTTACATTATTTCCGTAGAAGAGATTGCAAGAATTGACGGATCTCAGGCTGCTACTCTTGCCGCGGGAAACTCCCTGGGGATCTCACCCATCTATTACTATGGCAATGAGGAACAGAAGCAAAAATGGCTTCCTGATCTCTGTTCAGGAAAAGTCCTTTCCTCCTTTGGTTTAACCGAACCGAACGCTGGTTCGGATGCTGGAGCTTCTAAAACGAACGCAGTTCTGGAAGGAGACCATTGGGTGATCAATGGATCAAAAATCTTCATCACCAATTCTGCGACAGATATCAGCAAAGTGTGCGTGGTCCAGGCCGTTACTGGAAAACGGAATGACGGGAAGAATGAGATCTCCTGTATTCTCGTTCCGAATGGAACGCCGGGTTTCACCACTAAGACCATGCATGGGAAGATGGTATGGAGGGCCTCCAATACAGGGGAACTTTATTTCACGGACTGTAAAGTTCCAAGGGAGAACCTTCTCGGCCGTCGGGGAGATGGGTTTCATCAGATGCTTGCTACGCTGGATGGGGGAAGGCTCAGCATTGCCGCTATGGGTCTCGGAGGCGCTCAGGGAGCCTTTGAACTGGCGCTCAAATATGCTAATGAGCGGGAGCAATTCGGACGACCGATCGGTTCCTTCCAGGTCAATGCCTTTAAATTGGCAGATATGGCCACCGAGATTGAACTGGCAAGACTCCTCCTTTATAAAGCCTGCTGGTTGTGTGAACAACACCGATCCTTCTCAAAGGAATCGGCTATGGCAAAATTGTTCTGTTCCGAGATGTATCACCGGGTAGCCAACCAGGCCGTTCAACTTCATGGCGGATATGGTTTGATGAAGGAATATGCGGTGGAGCGCCATTACCGGAATCAGAAACTCCTCGACATCGGAGAAGGAACCTCAGAGGTCCAACGCATCGTCATCTCCAGGCACATCGGCGTCCCTGGAAGAGCCCTATAAAAATAAGAGTCGAGAGTTAAGAATTGTCAACGACCATTAATTCATCATTCTTTATTCTAAATTCTTAACTTGTCTATTGTCTGTTCAATCCAATTTTGGTATTTTGTAAAATGATGTGTTTGGCCAAGCGAATTTTGGAGGGGGATATTCGGGCGGCTTCCAGGCTGATGAGGGATATTGATGACCGGATCCCTGCGGCAATGGATGCTCTAAAGGAACTCTATCCTCAAACAGGAAAAGCTTACATCATCGGGATCACAGGTCCTCCGGGTTCAGGCAAGTCCACTATCGTCGATAAGATGGTGGATATCTTCCGTAAAGAAGGAAAGAGCGTCGGAATTGTTGCGGTTGATCCCACCAGCCCCTTCACCGGAGGGGCGATCTTAGGCGACCGCATCCGGATGCAGCGCCATGCCACGGACGAAGGTGTCTTTATCCGCTCCCTTGCAACACGAGGATGTCTGGGGGGACTCTCCCGCTCCACTCAGGATATTGTCAATGTGATGGATGCCATGGGAAAGGAGATCATCCTGGTCGAGACGGTCGGCGTCGGCCAGGATGAGGTGGAAATTGTCAACACAGCCCACACCTCCATTGTCGTCCTCGTCCCAGGAATGGGGGATGACATCCAGGCCATCAAAGCAGGAATCATTGAGATCGGCGACATCTTTGTCGTCAATAAGTGCGAACGGGAGGGGGCGGAGAAGGTGGAACGGGATCTCCGGATGGTTCTCGAGATGGGTCGAAAGAGAGAGGACGGCTGGGAACCTTTAATCTTCAAGACAGAGGCCATTTTAGGAAAAGGGATTTTCGAATTAGTCTATGGCATTTACCGCCATAAACAGGGACTGGAACAGAGTCAGACTTTTGAAAAGAAGTGGAGAGAAAGGACAAAAGCAACATTCCTGGAAGTCCTTGAAACAGAGGTCATGGCCCATTTTATCCAAAAGATTGAGAAAGACGGAGAATGGGAAAGCATCCTCGATGATCTGACGAAACGCCGAACCGATCCCTATTCCCTGGCGGAAAGAATCATGGCGGAAGAACTCAAGGATCATTGAAAATTGCAAATTGAAAAATGAAAAATTAGCAATAAAAAGAAATGAATATATTGAAAATTTTGCAATGCTAATTTTGAAATTTGCACTGAGCCTTAATAAGAAGGGGGAGTCTATCCATGAGATCGATCGATGCCATACGGAAGGAACTGGAGAAGAGGAGGGCGGAAGCCTTACTGGGGGGTGGCCAAGAAAGAATCGACAAACAACATAAAGATGGAAAACTGACCGCTCGTGAAAGAATTGATCTTCTCTTTGATTCCGGAACATTTGTTGAGCTGGACCGCTTTGTCACTCATCGTTGCACTGATTTCGGAATGGAGAAGAAAAAGTTTTTTGGGGATGGTGTGGTGACGGGCTATGGAAAGGTCGAAGGCCGTCTGGCATATGTCTTCTCCCAGGATTTCACAGTATTTGGCGGAGCTTTGGGGATGGCTTTTGCAGAAAAGATCTGTAAAGTAATGGACCTCGCAATGAGAACAGGAGCACCGGTGATCGGCCTTAACGATTCCGGAGGGGCAAGAATTCAAGAGGGCGTTGAGAGTTTGGCAGGCTATGCCTACATCTTTTTAAGAAATGTTATGGCCTCCGGTGTGGTCCCTCAGATCTCAGCCATCATGGGTCCCTGTGCCGGTGGAGCGGTTTATTCCCCTGCCATGACCGATTTCATTTTAATGACAAAAAAGACCAGCTACTTGCATATCACCGGACCCGATGTCATCAGGGCAGCCCTGGGCAAGACGGAAACACCTGATGGAAAACCCATCACTTCCGAGCTTTTAGGTGGGGCAAAGGTCCACATGGAAAAGAGTGGCGTGGCCCATTTTGCAGGAGAGAACGATGAGGATACGATTCGCCTCATCAAAGAGTTACTCCGATTTTTCCCGCAGAATAATCGTGAGAAGCCACCCATGATTGAATGTACCGATGATCCTAATCGAATGGATGAATCGTTAAAGACGGCAGTACCCGAAGATTCCAAAAAGGCCTACGACATGAAAAAAGTGATTTTACCAACTGTGGATAATGGTTATTTCCTCGAAGTGCAGAAAGATTGGGCCAAAAACATCATCGTCGGTTTTGCTCGTTACAATGGGATGCCTGTAGGGATAGTCGCCAATCAGCCAAATTGGCTGGCAGGATCCCTTGATCCAGATTCTTCAGTGAAGGCGGGTCGTTTTGTTCGATTTTGTGACTGTTTCAATATTCCTATTATCACCTTTGTTGATGTCCCGGGTTTTCTTCCTGGAATCGATATGGAGGAGAGAGGAATCATCCGACACGGATCTAAACTCCTCTACGCATTTTGTGAAGCGACTGTTCCAAAGATTACGATCATTACCCGCAAGGGTTATGGAGGAGCCTACGATGTGATGTCGAGCAAACATATTCGGGGGGATATCAACTACTGTTATCCCACAGCTGAAATTGCGGTCATGGGGGCAGATGGTGCAGTAAATATCATCTTCCGAAACGAAATCAAAGAGGCGGAAGATCCCAAGGAGACGCGCCACCATCTGGTCACCGAATACCAGGAGAAATTTGCCAGCCCTTATAAGGCAGCGGAATTAGGGTATGTCGATGAGATCATTGAACCTGAGGAAACCCGTCCCAAAATCATCCAGGCCCTCGATATCTTGAAGACCAAAGTCGATACCAATCCATGGCGAAAACACGGAAACATACCCCTGTAAAAAAGAAAAAGGGGACAGGCTACTTTTTTAGCGAAAAGCAGATTCTTTGTAATCAATACAATTTTTAAGTTTAGAATAAGATTTTAAAAAAAGTAGCCTGTCCCCTTTTTCCATGTTCCATGAGGTGATCAATGACTAAAAAAATTCGAGAAGAATTGGAACGCTGGGAGAAGACAACGCTTCAGAAAGTCATCTCAAAGGCGCCAGAACGACAACCCTCTTTTAAAACCACCTCCCTTATAGAGATGAAACGCCTTTATACTCCTTTGGACACGGAAGATATAGATTATTGTGGTGATCTCAGTTTCCCTGGAGAACATCCTTTTACCCGTGGTGTCCAGCCCACCATGTATCGAGGTCGGTTATGGACCATGCGGCAGTACGCCGGATTCGCTACAGCCGAAGAGACAAATAAGCGCTATAAATTTCTCCTTGAGCAGGGAC
>JASEIE010000106.1 GCA_030024065.1 Thermodesulfobacteriota bacterium | reverse complement strand
GTCTGGAGTCAATCCTTAAGCGGTGCCGCCCTAAATCTTTCTCCGCTGGCCCGCCTACCCCTCTGGATTAGGCATTCCCGTGGATCTCTATCACGAAAAAAAAGATGCTTACTAGTTTGAAGGCCCTTATTGACTAATGGAATTAGGGATAATATTATATAAGAAAGCGATAAAACATTTTCCATGATTAGAAAGTTGAATCCGAAATTGATCATCGCAGAGGAAAACACAATCCACTCTGTTCTTTTCCCCTATAAAATGAGAGAAAAGGTTGGAGGAATTGTTTGTACCACCATATCATCACTGCAGTAGCTCAACCTTTGTATTCAAGACTTTTCGAGAAGAAAGTGAAGTTCAAGCCGTTTACCGAACTTAAGGAGGTCAATGGTGGGAGCAACTAAAGAATTGGCACAATTTGCTTTTAGACTCAGATATGAAGACCTTCCAAAAAACGTTATTGAGAGAACCAAAATCTCAATATTAGATCAGTTGGGGATTCAACTGGCATGCTCCTCATCACTTCCGTGGAGCAAACAGATTTATAAAACGGTTAAAGAATTGGGAGGCAAACAAGAGAGTACCATTGTCTATTACGGCGACAAAACAACCGCAGAGAACGCTGCGTTTGTGAATTCTGCTTTCAATCACGGTCATGAGTTGGACGATACCCATTTTCCAATCCCAACTCACCCCGGATCTGTCATCATCCCTGCGGCTTTAGCCATGGGTGAGAAGGAAAAAGTATCCGGGAAGGTCCTGATATTGGCAATCGTACTTGGCCACGAGATGATGCTAAGAGTGGGATTAGGGGTCGCCCGTTCACTGCTTTGGCGGGGTCACCATACTCCCCCTGCTATTGGTCCCTTTGGGGCGGCTGTGGCGGTTGGGAAAATTCTTCAATTTGACGAAAACCAGCTTACTAACGTATTGGGAGTTGCGGGAAGTTTTTCAGGGGGACTCTTGGAATATACTCGTACGGGAAGCTCGGTGAAGAGGATTCACTCTGCCATCCCGGCTCAGGCTGGAATTCGGGCTGCCCTTCTTGTTCGCAATGGAATAACGGGTCCTGACAGCGTCATAGAAGGGGAAAAGGGATTTTGCAAGGTTTTTTCTGATGAATACTGCATCGAAAGGATAACTGAAGACCTGGGGAAGAAATACTGTATCATGGATGTGAGTATTAAAAGGTTTGATTGCTGTCACTTCATACACTCTCCTATTGAGGCCACCCAATTCTTGCTCAAAGAGCATCATATCAATCCTGATGATATTACTAAAATTATAGTAAAAACGAGCAAACAGGGGAAAGTTCACTGTGGGGTGATTGTGGAACCCCGGGATGTCTTGGGGGCTCAGTTTAGTTTCGCCTATAGTTTAGCTCAAACGGTGCTTAGGGGAGGAAACGGATTTAAAGATTACAAAGAAGAAGATCTCAAAGCCCCGGACCTAATTGAATTTGCTCGAAGAGTCGAGGTGGAAGTTGATGAAGAGTTCGAAAAACTGTATCCGGAAGTCTTTGGAGGAGAGGTTGAAATCTGGCTTAAGAATGGAGAGAAATATTCAAAAAGGGTCCCCTATCAAAAAGGTCATCCCAAGAATCCGCTCTCCATGGATGAAATCAAAAATAAATTTAAAGGGTTGGCCAATTTAGTTCTTACACAGGATCAAACGGAAAAAATTATATCTTTAGTAGAAGGATTAGAACAGATCAATGATGTGTCTCAGATTTTCCCTTATTTGGTCAAAAAATGAGTCGGAGAGCAGCGAAAGGAGGTGATCATGGAGCACCAAAAAGTTATTGACTTTTCTGTGGGGGGGGGTATACTTTATAATACTGCTGATGAAAGTTTCTTATAGGAGGTGGTTTTTATGGGAGATTGAAGAGGAATAATAGATTTTTAAGCTAAAATGTTCTTTTTAAACTGGTATGTGCTTTGAAGAATCCGTTTTATACTTTTTCAACTGTGACAATGTCAAGAAATAATAGCATAAGGAGGTAAAAAAAATGAAAAGAAGTAATGCGATTTACATCATCCTCGCTCTGGTTGTATCCTTCACGCTCGTTGCCTCGCTGGGATACGCACAAAAACCCTACTACGAGGGGAAGACAATCACTTTTGTCGTCCCGCATGACGCCGGAGGCGGAACAGACGTCACCGCACGGGTCTGGTCCAAGTGGCTGCCACCACATATACCCGGAATGCCCACGATCATAGTTCGCAACATGCCCGGAGGTGGCGCCAGCGTTGGCGGCAACTTTGTCTATACAGCTCCAAAAGATGGGTTGACTCTTCTGGTCGGCTCATCCAACACAGGCATTGGTTCCCTTCTGCAGACAAAAGGCGTGAAATATAGCTATGAATCAATGCCGGTAGTGTGCCTGATTGGTGTAGCAGAGGTCATGGTCGGATGGATTGATAATACCAAAAGCTATAAAGACTTCCCCAAGGCCAAAAATTTGATCTATGGTATGGAGCCGCTGCCGAACCCAAGCACAGCTACCTGGTTAATCCTCAAGGACGTAACCGGAGTAAAATCGAAAGATGTTCTGGCATTCCAGGGCGGCGCTGACCGTGCGCTTGCCTGGTATCAAAAGGAAACCAATTTGACATGGCTAACCAGTCCCCAGTTTTCGCAGTCCGCCAAATCCGACGTCGATAAAGGCAACGCAGTAGCCCTGATGCAAAGTGGCTTGCTGAACTTAGACGGGAAAATGGTTAGGGGTTCATACTGGCCGGATGCCCCCACGGTGGGAGAAGTCTGGAAAGACCTCTCCGGCAAGGATCCCTCGGGGATTGAATGGGAGGCAATTCTGGCCATGCTCGGGTACTGCCGTACGGCCAACAAACCGCTTGTTTTCCCACCCGGCACTCCTGAGGACTTAGTAAACATACTGAGAGAGGCAGCCTCCAAGATGATAGCCGATCCAGGATATCAAGAGGCTGCAAAGAAGGTATTCGCCGGCGAGCCGACATGGGGTAGCAAGGAAGCTGTGGGTATATTGAAGTTTGCTAACTCCTTTGCCGCAAAGACCAGGCCCTGGTTGCAGAAATTCATGGAAGAAAGAGGCGGCGTTAAGTTCTGATGTAATTAACCAGGTCACAGTTGAAAAAGTAAAACGGATTTTTCAAAGCCCATACTACTTAAAATATAGCCGCCAGACGCATTGCCTGTCTGGCATCCGGAAGGAGGCACTTGACATGCTTGATGCTGCAATACAAGCTGTGGGGTATATGTTTCGACCTGATGTCTTTGTCATGCTCCTGGCAGGCATTGGCATTGGCATTACAATCGGTATACTGCCTGGATTGGGCGGCATCGTGGGCATGTCCATACTCCTGCCCTTCGTATGGACTTTGAAGCCTGAGGCAGCGCTGGCGTTGCTCATAGGGATGATAGGAGTGCTGAGGACCTCAGACACCATCCCGGCAGTGCTCTTCGCAGTGCCAGGCACCGCCGGCGCCCAGGCAACGATTGTGGATGGTTATCCGCTCGCACAGAAGGGACAGGCAGGACGGGCTCTGGGCGCTTCTTTCCTCGCCTCAATGATCGGAGGGCTCATCGGCGCTTTATTCCTGATCCTATCATTGCCCGTCGCCCGCCCCATAGTGCGCATGATGACTTCAGCCCAATTCTTTATGCTGTGCGTCTGGGGCATCGCCATGGTGGGAGTCCTTGCCGGAACTCAGCCCATTAAAGGAGTCGTTGCAGGACTCCTTGGCCTGTTGCTGGCATCAATGGGCGGGGCCCCTTCTATTTATGAGTTCAGGTACACATTCGGTCTTCCCTATCTGGAAGATGGAATCTCGCTGGTTACAGTAGCCCTGGCGTTTTTCGCCATGCCTGAAATAGCCGACCTCGTGATCCGGGGCACCACCATTGCCACCATCCCCGACAAGCTGGGCAAGGGAATACGAGATGGAATGAAGGATACCTTACGGAACTGGTGGCTTGTCCTGCGGGTCAGCGTCATTGGGACATTCATCGGTTTTATCCCGGGTCTGGGGGCAGCTACGGCGAACTGGATCGCCTATGGTCACGCCCTCCAATGCGCTAAGGATAAATCCCAGTTCTCCAAGGGAGACATCCGGGGCGTTATAGCCCCCGAGGCGGCAAATAACGCTGCTGACGGAGGAGCAATCATCCCCACCTTGATCTTCGGCATACCGGGCAGCGGTTCCATGGCCATCTTCCTGTTCGCTTTGATGGTCATGGGTGTAACCCCGGGACAAACCATACTGACAACGCAGCTGCCGCTCGCCTTTGTCTGCATCTGGAGCTTTGCCATGGCAAACGTCATAGCAGCAGGTCTCTGCATCTTCCTGGCAAGACCCTTCGCTGCCCTGACCAGGGTCAAGGTCCATTCGTGGGTGCCTGTTGCCCTGATGCTGATCATCCTGGGCGCCTTCCAATCAAGCCGTAGCTGGGGCGACCTTTTCATTCTTTTGATCCTCGGCCTTTTGGGCTGGTTTATGAAGCGGGCAGGCTGGCCCAGACCCCCTATCATCATAGGTTTCGTGCTCGGGAGACTGGCAGAAAAATACTTCTGGATCAGCACCGCTCGCTACGGTGCGTCCTGGCTCTGGCAACCAGGTGTGATCATCCTGGCAATCATCATAGTCATTTCAGTACTGGCGGGGCTCCGGATGAAACCGGCTGGAGGTATGGCTGCAGAGGCGGAGGTAGAAAAACCATGAAGTTACTCAATATCAAAGTCGGGTTTGCGCTGCTCATGCTGATGGTGTTTGCTTACGGGGTCTATGAAGTGAAAGACATGGTCTTAGGCGCCGCCATCTTCCCGGTCGCCGTCGCAGGCCCAGGCCTTCTCCTGGTATTGATTCAACTATACCGGGAGATACGGATAAGCCTGAATCCTGAGAGAGCGTCCGATAATGAGGCAGTCATCGATGTCGCCACCGATACTACAATGCCCACCAAGGTGATATATGCCAGGGGCTTAAGATATCTGTCCTGGATCCTCGGCCTCTATGGGGCAATCTATGTCATAGGCTTTAAGATGTCTATCCCGCTCTTCTTTGTCCTGTTCATGAGGGTGGAAGGTAAGACTCCATGGCGCGTCATCGTTCCAGTGACCCTGGTCTCACTTTACCTCATTTACTTTCACTTCCAGACCTTGCTTGGGGTATTCTGGCCTGATTCCCTGCTTCAGCATTCCGGATGGCTCAGCGCCCTCCCCTGGCTTTTCCAGTAAACCCCGTTAGAAATTCCAGCGGGGCATTATTTCTAACGGGGTAAACAGAAACACCCCGGACTGGAAGATGGCAAAGATAGTGTGCGGGGGCTTGACAGTTGATACAGCCTCCGTAGTTAGCTGAAGCACTCATTGGTGCTAAATGGCTCATGGGTGAAGACTTTCTATGAAAAAAGTTGAATGACCCTATCCCAATAAGACTTTGAAAAGAACCTAAGAATAGGGAGGAGATATGACTTTACCGCGTGATCTCGCCTGGCAGAACCTGGACCTGGTGTACCGGTCAAGCATCTCATATCAATTCGCCCGATACGCTCTCAGGCTCAACTATGACATGTTGCCAAAGGATGTCATCCACCAGGCCAAGCGATCCCTGCTGGATACCCTGGGCTGCGCTATAGGGGCATACGTTGCTCCAGGGCGTCTCACCTGTGAGGCTGTGGCACGAGAACTGGACGGACCTGAAGAGGCTACCGTTTTTTGTTCCGGCATGCGTACCAGCGCACTGAATGCGACACTGGTCAATAGCTTTTTAGTTCGCTACCTGGACTACAACGATATGGGAGGCGGCGGGCACAATAGCGACGCCATATCGGGTATCCTGGCTGTTTCGGAGCGCGAAAAAACTGACGGCAGGGCTTTTTTAACCTCAGTGGTGATTTCATACGAATTAGGAGAAAGGGTCAAGGACTCTGCTCTGGATCCATCCGTCGAGGCAAAGACCAGCCGCGGTCAATGGAAAGGGTGGACCAATGATTGCAGGGGTGGATTAACAATGCCTCCTGCCCTCGGAAAGCTGATGAGGTTGAATGAAGACCAGATTGCCAATGCCATTGGCATATGTGCCAGCCATAGTCTTCCCATGGGGATCCATGACACTGACAGAGAGGAAAACACGATGACCAAAAACCTCCGCTTTGGATTCGTCGTCTACGATGCCATCCTGGCCTGCATGCTTGCTAAGAAGGGATTCACCGGTCCTGTCCGGGTGGTTGAGGGGGAGTCAGGATTTCGCCAGGTTATCCTACAGGGCAATATGGACCTCGAGCGTCTGGTAGACTTCAGCGGCTGGCGAATTCTGCGCACGATGCACAAGTCGTTATGTGCTAACAGCAATACTCAAGGTCATATCCTTGCTACCATAGCCATAGTCAAAGAACATGACCTGAAGCCTGAGGACATCGTTTCAGTACGGATCAGGACCGGCTTGCGGGACGCTCGCCATACGACCACTTTCTCAAAGAAATATCCGAGAAATGCGGAGAATGCCGACCACAGCGCCTTCTATGCAAATGCCATCGCTATCAAGGAACGAGCCTTTGGTCCGGAGTCAATCGAACCCCCCGAAAAATTCTTCGATCCCGTAGTGCTGGACCTGATTGAGAAGATAACAGTGGAAGCTGATCCCACCATGCCCGAGAACGGATATCAGGGAATGTCCGAAATAACGACCAAGGATGGTCGCCGGTTTCAGAAGCGCGTAGATCAACCTCATGGTTTTGGGAATGACCCACTTACCGACAAGGAACTGGAGGATAAGTTCAGGAGTATGGCCATAAAATATATGGATGAGAAGCAGATTAAGACGATATTCGACACGGTCTGGAATGTGGAAAAGGTTGATCACATGAGCAAGCTGGCAAGCCTGATGGTTTTTCCGAAGAAGTAATCGCTTGCCCCTTGTGTTGGGTTTGCAGGACCATTGAAAGATTTCAGTTTGACAACAGACAGGAAGATACCTGATGGATAAGACGACAGACCTTATCAGCTCTTATGCTGCAGCTTTAACCTATTCTGACCTCACCCCAAAGGCAATCCATTCTGTTAAGAGAAGCGTGATTGATTCAATTGGCTGTGCCCTGGGAGCGTTCGCTGCTGAGCCAGTTAAGATAGCCAGAAAGCTGGCAAGCCGTATCAGCAGCACCCTGCCTGCAACTTTGCTGGGGACTACAATGAGAACCTCCCCGGAAATGGCAACTTTTGTCAACGGTATCATGGTTCGATACCTTGACTTCAATGATGATTATTTAAAAAATGACGGTCCTCATCCGAGCGACAACATCCCGGCAATTCTGGCCATGGGTGAGGCTTTACATGTGGATGGGAAGACGTTAGCCCTGGGTATCACCCTGACCTATGAAATCGTCGATCAGTTGGTGGACTCGGCCTCGTTTAAGTCGAGAGGATGGGACTACGTCCTGGAGACATCGATTGGCAGCGCAATGGGCGCAGGAAAAGTGCTGGGCCTCTCCAAGGAGAAAATGGCCCATGCCCTGGCTCTCGCCATTGCGCCCAACATCTCCCTGAGGCAGACACGAATGGGAGACATTTCCATGTGGAAAGGATGTGCGGGGCCGAACGCAGCTCGAAACGGCCTTTTCGCCGCCCTTTTAGCATGGGAGGGTATGACAGGCCCGAATCAAATCATTGAAGGGCGCTGCGGGCTATGGAAACAGGTGACAGGCCCATTCGATCTCGGACCTTTCGGTGGCAAAAACCATCCCTTCAAGATTCAAGACACTTTCTTCAAATTCAGACCTGTGATGTATTCTGCCTCCTTGCCTGTCGAGACAGCCCTTAAGTTGAGGCAGGAAGTGGATATCAATGAAATCGATTCGATCAAGGTTTTCCTCGACTCCTTCGCCATCAGTTCGGGCGTCGATCCTGAGAAATTTAATCCCTGCTCTCGAGAGACCGCTGACCGAAGTATTCCTTACCTGGTGGTGGCAACCCTGGTCGATGGGGAAGTTTCAGAAAGGACCTTTACGCCTGAGCGATATCGGGATCCTCGAATTCTCGCCCTGATTCAGAAACTGACTGTCGAAGAAGATAACGAATACAGCCGGGAGTGGCCAAAGACCTTCCATTGCCGGATTGAGGTGAAAGGCAAATCAGGTCAGAAATGGTCCCAGCATATGCAGAATCCGAAAGGACACCCTTCCAACCCAATGAGCGACCAGGAGATTGAAGTAAAATTCTTAAAATTGACCGAGAAGACACTTGGCCCTGACCAGGCGAAGAGGGTTCTGGATCTCCTGTGGCATCTGGAATCGATCGAAGATGTTCGTCAGATACTCGATGCCCTTCAGATCTAAATCTGATAAGCCTGAAAACAAAGGAAGAGGATAGAAAATATTAAACTCAAAGCGGAAGTAATTTGAAAGGAGGAATTACCGATGGGAGAGACGCGTCAATTGACCAATTTTGTTTTAGATACAGGGTTTAGGGATTTTCCAAAGGAGGTTGTCGAGCGAGCAAAAGTCTGTGTATTGGACTATTTGGCCTCAGCCTCTTACGGATCGACGAAGGATTGGAGTCAAAAAATCTGTCATTTTGTTAAACAAATTGGCTGTGAAGGGAAAAGCACTGTGATTGCTAACCAGGTGAAGACCAGTCCACAATATGCAGCCTTGGCAAACGGGACCATGGGGCACGGATTTGAGCTGGACGATTTTCATACCATCGCGTTTGTGCATCCTGGTGCAGTGGTCATTCCAGCCGCCCTGGCAACCGCCGAAAAAGAAAGGGCAAGTGGTAATGAATTTTTGACCGCTGTTATTTTGGGGTACGAAGTCATGGTCAGGTTAGGATTGGTGATGGGGATCGCCCATAGTGTGAGGGGTTTTCATTCGACCGGCACGACAGGACCTTTTGGTTCAGCCACCGCAGCAGGAAAAATCCTGAAGTTGGATAAGGATCAAATGTTAAATGCCTACGGGATTGCAGGTTCTTTCTCCTCCGGTCTCAAGGAGTTTTATCTTGAGGGTGGAACAGTGAAGCGTCTCCATGCCGGCAAAGCATCTGAAAATGGGGTCACCGCAGCTCTTCTTGCGAAGGAGGGATTCACAGGTCCAAGTACGGTCCTCGAAGGAAAGTTCGGGTTTTGCAAAGTATTTTCAGATGATTTCAATCTGGGAAAACTTCAGGAGGGATTGAAACAGGATTGGCAGATTATGACCATGAATGTCAAACCCTATCCATGCTGTGGCGGCATTCACCCTGCGGTGAACGGCTTACAGGATTTGAAGAAAAAACATGCCATTTCCCCAAACGAGGTCGAAAAAGTGGTGATAGAGACCTGTGAAAGAATTGCTTTACAGAACGCAAGCCCCGGAACTCAATCGATCATGTCAGCTCAATACAGTATCCCTTTTTGTGCCTCTGTCACCTTGCTAAAAGATATAGAAGATCCGTCCGTCTTTAATGAAGCTGCTTTACATGACGGAGAAATCCTTTCTCTATCAAAAAAGATTCAAGTCATTGGCACTCCAGAAATTCCAGGGATGGAACAATCCCGTGTAACCGTCAAGATAAAAGGGGGGAAGGAGTATAAGACCGAAATCAATCGGCCCAAAGGCCATCCTGATAACCCGTTAACTTCCCAGGAAGTTGTTGGAAAATTTAAGAAACTGGCCATCCATGTTTATCCCGAGAAGACGATCGATAAAATCATTGAAACGGTGAGCGAACTGGAAAAGGCAAAAGATCTAAGCGCCCTTTGTGATTTACTCAAAAAACAATAGACAGTCACTATATTCTATTTCATGGAGAGGAGGTCCTTATGAATAAAGTAACGCTGATGGCAGTTGGAGACACCGGCCCATTTGTGGAGCCGCCTGAAAAACTGTTCGAAGCCGTAAAAGATATATTGTCAACTGCTGATCTTCGATTTGCTCAAGTCGAGCGAACCTTCAGTACCCGTGGGGTTTACCAGGAAATTTCCTTTGGGCGTCATTCAAGGGTAGCCCCCCATCTTGCATCGGTTTACTCGGCCATTGGGTTTGATGTGGTCAGTTTGGCATCCAATCATACGGGAGACTGGGGATCTGACCCGGTGGTCGACACCATTAAATTGATTCGGGACCAAGGGATTGCCACGATCGGAACAGGGTCAAACATTAAAGAGGCAAGGACGCCCGCTATTTTAGAAAAGAATGGGTTGCGGATCGGATTCTTAGGCTACTCCTCTGTTCTTCTTCCACAATACTGGGCTACGGAATCTCGGCCAGGTTGTGCCCCTGTTCGGGCCTATACATACTATCGGCCTTATGAATATCAACCGGGTGCACCTCCCTTCGTTTACTCCGTTGCCGATCGTGAAGACCTTGCAGCCATGGTCGAAGATATTAAGAGCGTTCGAAATAAGGTGGATATAGTCGTCTGTTCATTCCATTGGGGAGTCCACTTTTTGCCCCGCTATATTGCTGACTATCAGATTGAGGTGGGCCATGCAGCCATTGATGCTGGATGTGACCTTATTTTAGGACATCACGCACACCTCTTGAAAGGCATCGAAGTCTACCGTGGCAAGCCCTGTCTTTACAGCTTGGGTAATTTTGCCCTATGCAGCCCTATCAAGACCCCGGGTTCCAAATCGATGTGTGCTCCCGATGGGAAATTTTCTATGAGTCAGGTTTATGACATATCCCTGGGGCCAGGCCATAATTACCAGCACAAGGATTATTTTAACTATTCGATGATCACGAAGATCGAATTGGGTAAAAAAGGGGGAATAGGATTAGGCCTCTTGCCTGTGTATAATGAAAATGGTCAAAAACCCATAGTTTTGAGGCCAGAGGATCCAAGATTTACAGAGGTCGTGCGGTTGATGGAGTGGAGCTCCGAACCGTTTGGGACCAAGTTTGAATTAAAAGATGGCGTCATGCGCGTCCTCATCTGATCGGTAGGATTTGGGTTTTCTTTGCCATTCTCTCATGTGGAGGAAACCAGTGTGTTTCCATACCTTTCGCTACTGTGAGGTTGGTTCTAAACGAACACTTTAGGTTAACCCAGATGTTGCAATATCGAACCCGGACGGGGGTGCTTCCAAACCCTTGCAATTGCGGATTTTTAAAAAAGGTAGGGTTACGTAGGATTTCACTTTAAGTGAATTCCCAGTTTTGCCTAAAAACGCTTGTAGCCAACTTCCAAAGGTGCCGCTGCAAG
>JASEIE010000105.1 GCA_030024065.1 Thermodesulfobacteriota bacterium | reverse complement strand
CCATCTCCTCTTTTCAGCGGCAATACGGCACATCTCCTCCACCACTTCCTCAACGGACCGGCAAGTGGAGTCTATGAGAATGGCATCGTCCGCCCTTCTGAGGGGCGAGAGGGGTCGGTTCATATCATTTTGATCTCTCTCAATCACCCCCTTGAGGGTCTCTTTGAAATCAACCTCTACACCCTTTTCGGACAGCTCTCTAAACCTTCTCCTTCCCCTCTCCTCCGGGTCCGCTTCGAGATAGAATTTAATGTCCGCATCGGGAAAAACAACCGTACCAATATCCCTTCCATCCAGCACCACCCCTCCCTTTCTCCCCATCTCTCTCTGCATTTGAACAAGGGCTTCTCTCACACCCTTGCTCTTCGAAATATCCGAAGAGAGACGGCTGATCTCCGGTGAACCGATGGCATGGGTGACATCCTCTCCATCGCAGAAGATGTGCGTCTCCTCCCCTTTGGCCATAAAGGCGATATGAATGGATGAGACCAATCGGGAAAGAGCCATTTCATCCTCCGGCCCAATGGCCCTTTCTCTCGCCTTCAGGGCAACAGCCCGGTACATCGCTCCTGTATTGATGTAGAGATAACCCAATCGTCTGGCTAATGCCCTGCCCACAGTGCTCTTTCCGGCTCCCGAAGGGCCATCAATAGCGATGATCAACTTTTTACCTCCCAGATGTTCCATCTATTCAAGCTTTAAAACTTTAGCTCTTTGAAAAACTACCCCAATAGACCAACAGTTCCCGCCAGAGGCGGGACTGTAAAAGCTTTAGACCTGCCTGCGCGAAGCCGCTTCGGCGAAGGCAGGGTGGAAACCTTTTCATGGATCATTCAGACGGCTCCAAAGGTGTCATTACGACGATTTAAATTGCTCCATCTCAATAACATGAAATAGAAAAATCCGCATTCTAAAGCTTTGGAAGCCCCGCCTTTGGCGGGGACTGGGGAACGAACGCCATTCCATTTCAAAGAGCTAAAGTGTTACTAAAGGAATAGGTTTGGTTTACCCCGTTAGAAAGCCCCGTCCTTTAAGGCTGGAATGATAAGAGAACGAATCATAGCTCCTTTGAGGACAGAGTTTAAAGCTCAGCCCTTCTAGCGGGGTTTATCATATTGGAGGGGAATTTTCAAGGATGACGGGAAAAGGGATTTCCAATATAAGGTAGTCCGAAGCTTTGGGCCACTCCTTCGCAGACAACCTCTCCATCAATTAGATTGAGCCCTCTTCTTAGCGCTTCATTCTCCATCAATGCCTTCTCATACCCCTGATCTGCAATCTGGAGGATATAGGGAAATGTCGCATTGGTGAGGGCAAATGTGGAGGTTCTTGGATAGGCCCCCGGAATATTTGCCACGCAATAATGGACAACTCCTTCTTCAATATAGGTGGGATTTTCATGGGTGGTGGGTCGTGTGGTTTCGAAACAGCCCCCCTGATCCACGGAGATGTCCACAACAACAGAGCCGGGACGCATCCTTTTGACCATTTCACGGTTTACCAGCTTGGGGGCCTGAGCTCCCGGAATGAGCACAGCGCCAATGACCAGGTCCGCATCCGCAATCTCCTCGGCAATCGTCATCCGGTTTGAAATGAAGGTGGTAATATGACCCTGGGTGATATCGTGGAGGTAGCTGAGTCTTTCCGGTTGAATATCAAAAATGCTGACCCGGCCACCCATTCCCATGGCAACTTTGCAGGCATTGGCCCCCGCCACTCCAGCTCCAAGGATAACCACCTTCGCAGGAGGAACACCTGATGCCCCGCAGAGCAGTACTCCTCTGCCCCCGTACTTCGCCTCCAGGCACATGCCTCCCGCAAGGACCGAAGCCCTTCCCGCGATCTCACTCATCGGTCGGAGCAGGGGAAGCGATCCATCCCTCGCCTGAACGGTTTCATAACCGATTCCGACCACGCGAGCCTCTAATAATTTTTTTGTGAGGATCTCATCGGCCGCTAAATGAAGAAAGGTGAACAGGACCTGCTCCGGTCTCATCATAGAGAATTCGGGTTCCAAGGGCTCCTTTACCTTGACTACCATCGCGGCTTCATTCCAGACCTCCTTTGCCTTACTAAGAAGAGAGGCTCCGGCTTTTGTATATTCCTGGTCGGAGAAGCCACTGCCCTCCCCTGCCCCTTTTTCAACCAGCACACGATGGTGTTGTAAAACCAGGGCATCCACCCCCTGGGGTGTCATCGCCACCCTCTTTTCCCCGGTCTTGATCTCCTTCGGAATTCCGATGATCATCTCGAGCCTCAACCGCACTTTGTGGCTAAGCGCTTCGCAACGAATTCGACCATTTCTTCCGTAGTTTTTGAAAATTCTTTTGCAGTAACGATCAGGGCAGGATGTGCATTGAACTCATCAGGCATCAATCCATTCTCGTCATAGGCCTTTTCAAAGTAGGGAATTCGCAATAATCTTTCCAGGACGGCCCTGGGAACCTCCTCGTCGATCTGGGGCCTGAACTCGATTCCATCGAGATACTCAAAAACTCCCTCGATAAAGGACGGAGGGCAGGTGAAGACGATATCCCCGCCCGCCAGTTTCTCTAAATGCCAGCAATGTTTCTTCCCATCCTGCTCCGGACTGATCCTCATAGAGCAGAGCAGCATCTTGCTTGGATAATTCCTCTCCTTGAGAAGCCAGTAGGCCTTTTTGAAGATGGCTATCTCAGCCCATCGGACATCTGCTTCGGAAAGGTCTATCTCCATGGATTCCGCCTCCTTCCGGAGGTCACCCAGGTCGCCATATCGCGCCGTCATATGGGTGATCACAGACCTCCAGCGCGTTAAATCAACTCCGTTCTGTTTCGCCATCTCCACCCCTTCTCTGACCGCTTTTGCACAGGCCATCAACTGGGGAAGAACGAAAGTCAGTGTATTGTTTGTCGAGATCCCCTTTGACGTTAGAATTTTAATCACCTCATAGCCTTCTCTGCTCCCCGGAACCTTGATCATTACATTGGGGCTGAGGCTTGCCAGTTCCAGGGCCTGCGAGATCATCTTCTCCTTATCGGTCAGATTTCGGGGATCGACCTGGCCGGAGAGATATCCGTACCGATATCGGGATCGCTCAAAAACCCCTAAATACATCTCAGCCCCTCTCCGGACGATCTCTTTATAGGTCAGCCAGAACAGGGCCTCTCTATCCACGCATGGATTCTTTTCGATCAGTCCATCGACGATTTGAGCCACATACGCTTCACGGGTCTTGATGACATTGAGGGAGAGGGGAGGATTGGTCGTCACCCCCCGGAAAAGGGTTTTTTCAGGATGTTCGGGATCATAGAGCCTATTGAGTTGTTCTCGAACCTCTTCCATCCGTTGGGGCGGGACCTTCTTGAGCAGGCCTTCTGCCCAGGAGGA
Source organism: Thermodesulfobacteriota bacterium (assembly GCA_030024065.1). The sequence continues at coordinate 7,850 of JASEIE010000105.1, read as the reverse complement.
GTAGATCAGAGGGGAAGAATCCCACCAGACCTCCAGTTCGGGATGGGTGTCCATCAGCCTTTCAAAGGGGCTCCTTTTCATGCTCTCTTCTCCTTCTTCCTGTTTTCAAAGAACTGTTTAATGGCCTGGACGCAGATGATATTTTCCTCATGAGTGCCCAGGCTGATCCGGAAGAAACCGCTTCGTCCCCGGAGGGGAGCGAAGTATTTAATCATGACACCGGCCTTCTCAAACACATAATCGACGATCTCTTTTCCCGTCACCCCTGCATCCGTGGCGTCGATAAGCACATAGTTCCCGTGAGAGTAGTAGGGTTTCAAACCCGGGATTTTAGAGAGCTCTTTGCATGTATACTCCACGCCCGCATTATTATAGGCGGCCTTTCGATTCAGCTCCTCTTCCTCTTCCAGGGCCGCTTCAGCCGCTGCCATGGAGAGAAGGGATGTGTTCCAGGGCACCTGGATTTTCTGGAAGTACTGGATCAATGCCTCATCGGCCAGGGCATATCCGAACCGGATTCCGGCCATCCCATAGGCTTTGGAGAAGGTATGGGCGACGATGAGATGATTGTACTTCCTGATCAGAGGCGCCTTTGATTTGTGATCGAGATGATACTCCAGATAGGCCTCGTCGATCAGGGTGGGAACCCCGAGCTCGACGATCTTCATCAAGTCCTCATCGGAGATGAAATCTCCTGTGGGATTATTGGGGGTACAGACGATGATCACCTTGGTGCGTGGGGTGACAGCCTTAAGCATCGCCGGAATGTCATACTGGAGGTCAGGGGTCATATCAATCGCCACCACACTGCCTCCCACTGTTCTGGCTCGAATGCCGTAAAGCGAAAAGGTGGGGTTGGGAAGAAGCACCTCATCCCCTGGAGTGACAAAGAGCCTCATGATCATATCGATGATCTCCGAGGACCCGTGGCTGATGTAGACATTCTCCTGTCCCAGGTCATACCGTTTTGCAATCTTGGCCCTGATGCGAAGGCCATTGTCAGGGTATCGGTGTCCCATTCTCGCTGCTTCAAGGATGGCCTGAACGATCTTCTCCGAAGGGGGAATGGGATTTTCATTGATCATCATCCGCTTGAGTTCCGGCCTGGACCAGGCGACCACCAGATCCTCGGTGTCATAGGGCTTGACCTGATCAATCCAGGGGACAAGGAAACGTTTTAAATCCGCCATGGAAACCTCCTCATCCTTCAAATTGAATCCGAAGCACGGTATCCTGGCGAAGTATCCCAGAGGGATCAATCCCGAAAGGGAATCAGGAAACCAGGCTATCAGGATGCAGAGCATCAGGATACCAGGTCACCAGGAGATTAGATTTAACCTGATACCCAGATATCCTGATACCCACAACCTGATTTCCTGATATTCTGATGACCATTGGTGCGCACTTCGAATGTTTCTTAACCTAACTACCTATCTATACAGGTAACAAGAGAAAACTATTTTGTCAAGATTTTTTTATGAGAGCTCTTAAAAACTAATATACGCTCTCTTGATGACACAGATTTCAAAAAGGATTACACAGATTTTTCTTCTTTTTCAATGTGTTTCTAATCTGAGTAATCGTCACTTAATCCGTGTAATCAGAGATTTCTGGACTTTTTCAGAAATCTCTTACCCTTTGAGATCGTACCGGTATCTGCCCGATTCCACCTCGAAAATATATTTGTCCCCCCGGTGAAAGGCATGGAGCACCTCCACCGGTATATTCTTGGCATCGTAGATGACGCTCTCGAGGAAGATACCCGGGGAGCGTTGAGGGACGCCGAGTAACTCAGCGTCCTTTCCGGAGAGGACGATAGCCCGAAAGGTCTGAATAGAACGGTGAAGTACGACATGAAATTTTTTGGTCAGAAGGTGGTAAAGGGAACCGGTCAGCCGCATCTTTAAGATCGACTTATATTCCTTATGGGGAAGGTAACTCCGTTCGATGACCAGGGGGATGCGATTCCCCAGGCGAAGCCGTTCGGTCAGGATGACCAATCTCTCCTTCCCTAACATCAGCTTCTCCCCCACATCAGGTGGCGCTTCGATCACGGACTTGCTGATGAGTCTGGTCCTGGGAACAACACCCATCCGGAGCATATCGTCCGTAAAACTGGAGATATTCTGGAGGGTGTATTTCACAGGCTGAACGGCACGACCAATGACAAAGGATCCCACGCCATTGCGCTTCAGGACGAGCCCTTTTGCCACCAGATCGGAGATGGCCTGCCGGACGGTATTCCGGTTGACTCGAAAAAGCTCCACAAGCTTCGACTCCGAAGGCAACTTATCGTTCACCCCATAGCGCCCCTTCTGGATCATCTCCGCAAGCCAGTTGCTGATCTGCAAATATTTGGGAACTCCTGGTTCTAAATGTAACGTTTCTCCCATTGCTCCCCTTCTTTACCCCGTTAGAAATAATCCCCCCGGCGTTCCCTCCGGGCCAGAGGCCCTCTGGGCCGGCGGCTGCGGCGGGGTTACATTCCAAAATAATTCCGGCCGGCTTTAATGCCCCGCCTGCGTGGCCGGAGCCACTTCGCCCGCCTCGCTCGCGCTCCGTCGCGGCGGGGCGCGGCGAAGGCCCGCTGGAATTTCTAACGGGGTTTACCTCGAAGAAACCATTCCTGCTAATCCGGACCTTCCGGTGACCAGACGCATGATTAAAAGCACTCCGATGACAATGGCCACCACAACGGTGCACATCGCATTGGCGCTGGCGGTCCGACCATCGACATCGAGGAAAATGATTTCGATTGCCGCTAGCTTGATCGTCGCGGAGATGAGAAAGATCACCGCGCTGATCGTGGTCATGGCCCTCATGAAGAAGAAGGTGGCGGTGGAGAGAAAGGCCACCTTCGATAGGGGAAAAATGACTTTGGTAAAGGTGGCGACAGGTCCGGAGCCCAGGCTCACGGCTGCCTCCTCGATCGATTTATCCATCTGTTTCAGGTTGGCAATGCTGGTCAGCACGCCAAGGGTAAAATTGCAAATGATGATGTTGATGATAATGATCCAGATGGTGCCGTAGATGAAAAAATAAGGCTTGTTAAAAGCCAGAACATACCCTAACCCCATCACGACTCCGGGGATGGCAGCCGGCAACACACTGAGGGTATAAAGGACCTGCTCTCCCTTCGGTTTCTTCTTCTCGATGATATAGCCCGCCACCAGCGTCAGGGAGGCGCCGGCAATGGCAACGACAATGGCGACCAGGAGGCTTGTCCAGATCGGAGCGTATTTATAGGCGATCATGTTTCGGAATGTCCCCTCCCCCAGGACAGAGGTCCAGAAGTTGGTCCAGAGAGGGGCATGGGCTCCCAGCGATGGGAAGTCGAAATGCTTAAGGGTGAGAGAGAAATCATAAGGCCAGGTCCTGACAAAGGAGCCTAAAAATACCGTAGCGAAGACAAGGAGAATGCAGAGACAGATCAAGCTGCAATAAAGGGTGAACCCCCACATTTTAAGAGGTCTGGAGGGCTGCAAAAAAGGCCTTGCCTGCCCGCTGATCAGGGCATAACTCTTCCTCGTGAGGTAATAATTGATCATAAAGGCACCGATGGAAGGAACAAGCAGGATGACACTGATGGTGGCCCCCAGATCAAAACGCTGTAGCCCGAATACCTGAGAGACAATCTCGGTCGCCAGAACGGAATAATTCCCCCCGATCACGACAGGAATCCCGAAATCGGTGATCGTAAGGTTGAAGGTCAGGGCGGCAGCGCTCGCAATTCCGTATTTTGCCGAGGGAAGCGTCACCTTCCAGAACGTCTTTAACGCGGAGGCCCCCAGACTCTGGGCCGCCTCGTCCATTCGCGTATCGACCGCAGACAAAGTAGTGTAGAGGATGAAGAGGGCATTGGGGAAGCAGTAAAGACACTCTCCGACGATGATCCCGGTCGCTCCGTAAATATTCCAGTCCGTGCCTAACAGATAACGGGTGATCAGACCGTTTCGGCCGAAAAGCAGGATGAGGGCTAAGGCCTGGATGATGGTCGGAGCAATGAGAGGGAATGTGGAGATGGTATAGAAGACCCCTTTACCTGGTATGGTCGTTCGGGTCAATCCGTAGGCAAAGAAGAAGGCGGAGATTGTGGTGATGACCATGGTAACAATCGAAATGTACATGCTGTTGGTGAAGGACCGGAAGATCCTCGGATTTGTAAAATAGTTGATGTAATTCTGGAAGGTGAAGACCCCTTCCTTGAAAAAACTCAGCCTGCAGATGTCCACCACCGGGTAGAGAAGAAAGAAGGCGAGAATAGCCAGAAAGAAAGCAAAGGCCACTCCCGTTAAAAATTTGTCACTGCTGAAGGCCAGTGAGGAAAGGGATGAGAGAATGGGATAGGAACGGGGTGGCTCAGAACGATTCATTCAACACCCTCTTTTTCTGAATAGATGAGAAAGGATTCAGGTGGAAAATAGAGCAAAACCTCATCTCCCTGCCTGAATCCCCTCTGCTCAAACTCCTTCTCGATCACATCGGAAATCACCTCTTCTCCACCCAGGTTAATGACCAGTCGTACAGCCGCTCCGAGGAAGGTAACCACATCGATCCTCGCCGGGATCAGATTGGACAATACCAGATGATGAGTCGGCTCTCCGACCCTGAAGACCTCTGTCTTCTCCGGTCGAATGGCCAGGGTCACCTCTTCCCGGTCCAAATGACCTGATTGGGAAACTTTAAATTCCCATCCTTTTGTCCGGACGCGATCTTCGGTGCGCAACCCTTTAAAAAAGTTGGAAGTCCCAACAAAGTCCGCCACAAAACCGGAGCTCGGGCTTTTATAAATTTCAATGGGCCTTCCCACCTGCCGAAACTGCCCCTTCTCCATCACCACCACGCGATCGGCAATCGAAAGGGCCTCTTCCTGGTCATGGGTGACATAGATCATCGTCTTTTTGAGCTCCTGTTGTAGCCGTTTAATCTCTGCTCTAAGTCGGACCCGAATTTTTGCATCGAGAGCGCTCAAGGGCTCGTCCAGAAGGAGAACCTGCGGATCAGGCGCCAGGGCCCGAACCAGCGCCACTCTCTGTTGTTGACCTCCGCTCAATTGGGCCGGGATGAGTTTTCTCCAGTCTCGAAGGCCGACGAGATCCAACATCTGATCGACCCTTCGGGCGATGGCCTGTTTACCCATTTTCCTCATTTTCAGACCGAAGGCGATATTCTCCTCCACCGTCATGTTGGGAAAGAGCGCATAGGACTGAAAGACGATTCCAAATTCTCTTTTCTTGGGGATGAGATCATTGATGACCTTCCCGTTAAAGACGATCTTCCCATCTGTCACCGTCTCAAACCCGGTGATCATCCTGAGGACCGTGGTCTTTCCACAACCGCTCGGCCCCAGAAAACAGATGAATTCCCCTTCCTCGATTTCAAGGTTCACGCGATCCACGGCCGTGAGGGCTCCGTACCGTTTAGTGAGATTCTCAAGCCTGAGATTTCTTCCCATACCCTCCTCTTTTCGGTCAGGTCAGGAGACCTGCCCCTACCCGTTATCGGGTATATCCGAGTCTCTACCCGTTATCGGGTAGGTTCGGGTTTCCCGACCCGAACATAAGAAGTTGTTTACCTGTCTAAATAGGTTTTTAATGGAATATAAAAAAATTGTCAACAAAAAAGGGCATCCTGCGCTGGCAGAATGCCCTCAAAAGAAGGATCCTCTCATTTCAAGAAGAGGGTCTCCCATTTTTTCAGGATTTCATCCCGGTTTTTGGCCTGCCAGCCAAAATCCATCGGGTAGAGTTTAATCTCAGACAACTTTGGCAGGTCAGGTCGTGTGGGGATGCCCGGAAGGGTTACCCCATATTTAAATTTAGAATACTCCTTCATGGCGCTTTCACCAATCGCCCAATCCAGAAATTTCTTGGCGGCTACGGGATTCTTCGCCCCTTTGAGGAGGGCATTGGCCTCCACTTCATATCCGGCTCCTTCGATGGGGAAGACGAACTCCACAGGAAATCCCTGCTTTTTTTGCTCTGCCACCACAAAGTCGAAAGAAGCGCCCACGGCAAATTCCCCTGCCGCTGTCATTTTCGCCGGTCTTGACCCGCTCTTAATATACTGACCCATATTTTTATCCAGTTTTTTCAAAAACTCCCAACCATCCTCCTTTCCATCCTTAGCCCCGTACATCTGGAGGATGCTCGAAACCTGCAGAAACCCCGTCCCTGATGCAACCGGGTTTGGCATGGCGATCAATCCCTTGAACTTCGGATCGAGCAGATCGTTCCATCCCTTGGGCATGGGCAGCCCCTTCTCTTTCATCACCTTGGTATTGACACAGAAGGCGGCAATATACATATCGATACCAACATAACTAAATCCGGGATGAACGAATCTCTTCTCTAATTTCTCAACCCCCTTCGGCTTATAGGGTTCCAGCATCCCTTTTGTAACGAAGTCTTCCAAATTCGTCACGGCCCATCCCCAGATCACGTCTGCCTGGGGGTTCGCCCTCTCCGCCAGCATCCTGGCGCCCAGTTCTCCCGTGGAAAGCCGGATGATATGGATATCAAGATCGGGTAACTCTCTTCGGGCCAACTTCAGATACTCTGCTACCTCATCCGTCTCCAACGAGGTATAGACGACCACCTTCTCCTGGGCCAGCACACTTCCTGAAAGAAAGGCAACCATTAAAAAACCGACCATCAATGCCCACCATCTTCTCTTCATACGCTTAACCTCCTTCTTATTTTTGAATGATTTCGTTGAATTACTCTGGCCAATAATTTTTGGAATTTCACCTCCCTCCCCTTTCGAGTTCAAATTGTACGTCCTTTTCAAATGACATAATTTTTATATCGAAAAGCAACTACTTTGTCAATATCTTGATTTTAAAACGGTTGACAAAAACTTTTTTTTCCATTAGTCCTGCTTATATAGGTAGTAAGCTTTTCAACCAACCCCTTCCTCTCTCCCCCTCCCCCTTTGATGGGGGAGGGATGGGGTGGGGGTGAAAGATGATCTGGAGGAGATGAACCGTGAAAGATCAGGCAAGGGTGGTGATCGTCGGCGGCGGCATTACAGGCTGCAGCATTGCTTACCATCTCACGGCAATGGGGTGGAAGGATGTGATCGTTCTGGACAAAGGGGAACTCACCAGCGGGGCCACCTTTCATGCCGCAGGCCTTGTGGGCCAACTCCGGGCCTCGGTCAATATTACCAAGATGTTGAAATATAGTGTTGAACTTTACTTGCGCCTGGAAGAAGAGACGGGACAGCATACGGCATGGAGTCCGGTGGGAGGCCTTCGGATTGCTTCCTCAAAAGATCGCATGGAGGAGTTGCGTCGTTCAGCCGCTATGGCAAAAACCTTCGGACTTCCCATGGAACTGATCGGTCCGAAAGAGGCATGTGACCTCTTCCCGGTGATGACGAGAAAAGGAATTGTCGGAGCCGCCTTTCTTCCTACGGATGGCCAGATCGACCCGAGCGGAGTGACCTATGCCCTGGCCCAGGGGGCAAGAAACAGAGGTTCGACCATCTACACCGATACTCGGGTCATTGGAATTAGATTGAAGGATGGTGCAGTTTATGAGGTCTTAACAGAAAAAGGAAGCATTAAAACAGAAGTGGTGGTCAATGCTGCCGGAATCTGGGCTCCGGAGATAGGGAAGATGGTGGGGGTCGCCATTCCTCTCATCCCCATGGAGCACCAATATATTATCACGAAACCCATCAAGGGGGTGAAGAGAGGGATGCCCACGATGCGAGATCCCGACCTTCTCGTCTATTTCCGAGAGGAAGTGGGCGGTCTCATCATGGGAGGTTATGAACACAATCCCATTCCCTGGGGGCTTGATGGCATTCCGCGAGATTTCACCAAAACACTGCTGAAATCCAAC
>JASEIE010000104.1 GCA_030024065.1 Thermodesulfobacteriota bacterium | reverse complement strand
GTTGATCTTGTCCTTTGCCTTTGGATGGACTCTTCCGTCAGAGGCAAGGGTTCCTTCGTAATCGATCAGAAGATATTCAATATCTATGGGTGGTTGTCCGGGTCTTTGAATGATGATCATCCTGTCTTTCCCGTCTTAGCATGATGGCGTTGCCGCATCGCTTCGTAAAGAATCATTCCTCCTGATACCGAGGCGTTGAAGGAAGTGATGGGGCCTTTCATCGGTATCGAGAAGAGGCGATCGCATTTCTTCTTTACCAGAGGCCTGATCCCTCTTCCCTCGGCGCCGATGACAATGGCTAAATCGATATTCAGGTCGAGATCGTAAATCAACTCTTTCGACTCTCCTGATGCGCCATAGACCCATACCCCTTCTTTTTTCAGGCGGTCGATGGTCACGGCAATATTGACCACACGGGCAATCGGCATATGGACAGTGGCTCCTGCAGAGGCTTTAGTCACGATAGGAGTGATTCCAACTGCCCTGTCTTTTGGAATGATCATTCCATGAACCCCACATCCCAGGGCAGTGCGAATGAGGGAACCAAAGTTTTGTGGGTCCTGAATTCCGTCGAGGATGAGGATGAGGGCTTGTGTTCCTTCTTTCTTTGGTCGGGCAAGCGTCTCTTCGAGGTCCGCATAGAGAGTTTCCTCGACGATACCGATGATGTTCTGATGGAGACCTCCCCCGGCCATCTTTTCAAGGGTTTCCTTGTCGGTAAAGGTTAGAGGCACATTCCTTCTTTGAGCGAGATCGAGAATGGGTTGAAGGGAAGGGATTGGCTTCCGGTCTGCAATCAAAATCTTCTGAAATCGAAGATATGAAGATTTTAAGGCTTCCCTGATAGGATGAATTCCGTAAATGATCTGGGACATTTCCCCTCACCCTCCCCTCTCCCCATCGGGGAGAGGGATGGGGTGAGGGGAATTCGATTATGAAATATCTTCGATTATTTTCTGGACGGCTTCGACAGGGTCTTTAGCCTCCTTGATGGGTCGCCCGATCACGAGGTAGTCGGCCCCAGCCCGGATGGCTTCCCCTGGAGACAGGGTTCTCTTCTGGTCATCCTGTTTTTCAGAAGGATGACGGATCCCAGGAGTGACAATCAGAAATTTTTGTCCGCATCGCTGCCGGATGATCCCTATCTCCCGAGGAGAGGCGACAACCCCATCCACTCCTGCCTTCTGTGAGAGAAGGGCAAGACGTCCCACCTCTTCGTCCAGAGGGCCTTGAACTCCGATTTCCTTCAATCCTTCCTCATCCATACTGGTGAGGATTGTGACTGCGAGGATGAGGGGCCTCGGGATACCGAGATTTTTTGTGACGGCCCTGGAAGCCTCAACGGTCTTTCTCATCATCTCAAATCCTCCCAGGGCGTGGAGATTGAACATGGTCACCTGATGTTTCGTGGCTTCCTCTCCTGCCTTTGCCACGGTATTAGGGATATCATGATATTTGAGATCGAGGAAGACCTTCTGTCCTTTCTGGCAGATCATATCAATGACTTTAGGCCCGGAGTGGGTGAAGAGCTGTTTCCCGACTTTAAATAGGCCCACTTGGTCTTTCAAGAGGTTGACCCAGCGCTGGGCCTCTGAGAAATGTTCAACATCAAGGGCAAAGATGATTCTGTTTTTAGGGCTGATGATAGGGAGCGGATTCATCACAAGGCTTTCCTCTTGTTCGGTAATCTATCATATCAGGGCTTCCTTTACAAGCACTTCCTCCCCTGTTATAAGAGAACAGGGGGTTTTCCCGGGGGAAGAGGAACATGGAAGATCTGAGAATCAGGGAGGAGAATCGAAGCATTCGGTTTTTAAGGTTCCTGGTCGACTTATCCATCCTCTCCATTGAACAGGACGACCTCGCGCTCGAAGAAGCATTGAAGAGGGTGGAGGAGGTGAAGCGGGCGGCTTTGAATCTTTTTCCGGAAAAAGAGGAGGCCTTTGAATTGATTTATCGGCCAAGGTTTCTACGGGTCATCCGGGAGAAGTTTGGTTTTTTATCTCCGGGAAGGTAATACTCTTAAGAAGAGGATCGATCCGAATTCCGCAATCCGCATTCCGAATTACGAATTAAGTTATCCCCCCATCTCCTTTTTTATCATCTCCTGTATCTTAGAGACTGCCTCCTCCTTCTTCACCAGAATGATTTCCCCTGTCTTCCTCTTCTTGATCTCCACCAGTCCCTTCTTTAAATTCTTCTCTCCCAATGTCAATCTCAAGGGAATCCCGATGAGGTCAGAATCTTTAAATTTCACCCCTGGGGTTTCCTCCCGATCATCATAGAGGACTTCAAGCCCTTCTTTCAAAAGGGCTTGATAAAGTTCTTCAGCCGTTTCTCTGAGAAGGTCGATCTTGATATTCACGGGGAGGATCAGAACCTGAAAGGGAGCGAGGGGCATGGGGAAGACGACCCCATTTTCATCATAAGATTGTTCGATCGCCGCAGCCACGGTCCTTCCCACACCAATGCCATAACATCCCATCACAATCTCTTTCTCTCTTCCTTTTTCATCCAGATAGGTGGCGCCCATCGTTTTGCTGTACTTCGTTCCAAGTTTGAAGGTATGGCCGACCTCAATTCCCTTATCCAATCTCGTCTCTCCTCCGCAGAGAGGGCAGGGATCTCCGGGAGCGAATTTCCGGATATCCACAAATTGGGAGACCTGAAAATCCCTGCCCGTGTTGACATGGATGAGATGGTGGTCTTTCTCATTGGCGCCGGTCACAAAATTAGTCATGGATTGGATGTCATGGTCGGCGAGGATGGGAACGGAGAGACCGATGGGGCCGGCAAACCCTCTGGGAGAGCGTGAGACCTTCTCTACTGTCTCCTCATCGGCCAGTTGAAGATTCTCTGTGCCCAGGGCGGCCTGCAGCTTCTTCTCGCTGATCTCATGATCACCCCGGACCAGAGCCGCAACGCAACCCTTGTCGGACATAAAGATTAGAGTTTTGACCAGATCCGTGGACGAAACATGGAGAAATTGGGTGACCTCCTCCACGGTTCGCTGATCAGGAGTGAGCACTTTTTGAAGGGGCTTGAACTGTTCTGAATCAAGAGGGGCGCTCCCTGTTTTCGATCTTCGAAATTCCGCCCTTTCGATATTGGCCGCATAAGAACAGCGATCGCAGCTCACAATGGTCTCCTCCCCGGTTTCTGCGAGAACCATAAATTCATGAGAATAGCTCCCGCCGATCAGACCGGATTCGGCTTCCACGGCCTTAAAATTCAAACCACACCGGGTAAAGATTCGACTATAGGCATTGAACATTTTGCGGTAGCTTTCCTCCTCGCCCTTCTCATCCACATCAAAACTATAGGCATCTTTCATGATAAATTCTCGGGCCCGCATCACTCCGAAGCGGGGCCGGATCTCGTCTCTGAATTTGGTCTGGATCTGGTAGAGATTGATTGGCATCTGACGATAGGATCGAATCTCTCTGCGCGCCATATCGGTAATGACTTCCTCATGAGTTGGCCCTAAACAATAGTCCCGATGATGCCGGTCCTTGAGCCTGGCGAGTTCCTTTCCATACTCCTCCCAGCGTTGGCTTTCCTGCCAGAGCTCTGCGGGCTGGACAAAGGGGAGAAGCACTTCAATGGCGCCTGCCCGGTTCATCTCTTCCCGGATGATCATTTCCACTTTTTGAATGGATCGGAGACCGAATGGGAGATAGGAATAGATTCCCGAAGCAAGCTTTCTGATCATCCCCGCCCTGAGCATCAACTGGTGGCTTGGAACCTCAGCCTCAGAAGGGGTTTCCTTCAGGGTGGGAAGAAGATATTTCGAATATCGCATCTAAATTCCTCCTTGTTAAATCATATCCCTGCTTACTTCGGGCAGGCGTGACTTGTGATTTCAAGCTCTTGATCTTTTTGTTGCTTTAGTGTATAGAAACTTGGCCTATGAAACGAATCGCTCCTGTTCAAGGGTTGACTCTCTTCTTTCTCGTCGGTTTAGTCCTTCTGGCCCTCCTTTTTAGAAATCAAATCCCACTCTGGAGATCCCAGATCTTTTTTTACGCCATCTTACTGGGTCTTCTCTTCGTATTGAAAATATCCTCTCATCGAAGAAGATGGGAGGGAGTGGGAGGGGTCTTGAGCGACCTCTCTCCTATTGTCTTCATCATTTCCATCTACCAATCCCTCGGCAATATGATTCAATATCTTCATGCGGATATCGACTCTTATCTGATTCAGATTGATCTTCTTCTTTTTGGTGTCCACCCCACTGTCTGGATGGAACAATGGATCAATCCCTGGTTCACGGATCTCATGTCCCTGGCTTATGTCAGTTATTATTTTCTCCCGGTTATTCTTGCTGTCACCCTCTATCTGAAGGGTCGGAGAGAGGAATTTCATCAGACCATGTTTATCCTTACTTTTGGATATTATCTTTCATTTATCGGGTACATCCTCTTTCCTGCCATCGGCCCCCGATTTACCCTTGCCCATCTCCAAACCATCCCGCTGGAAGGAAGCTTCTTTACCGACCTTGTCAGAGATCTGTTGAACACCATCGAACATAACAAACGAGATTGTATGCCCAGCGGACATACTCAAATTGCTCTCATGGTTTTATTCCTGGCCCGTCGCCATGAAAAAAGCATCTTCACCATCTTTTTCCCTATCGTCTGTGGCCTTGTCCTCTCTACGGTCTATCTGAGATATCACTATGTCATCGATCTTGTCGCCGGGACCGCATTAGCCATAGGGTGTATCTTCATCGCACCACAGCTTTACAAATTATGGAATGTGGAAAGTAGAAAGTGGAAAGTGGAGAAAAAAATTAAACGAACTATCCATTTTGCCATCGACTACTCTCCACTCTCTACTGTCAGATGAGCATTTCATAGATCCGATAGGTTTTGTATCTTTTCCCTCCCATGGCCTCGATGCCGTGCTGCATCAGGAGATTATTTTCAAGGATCCAGGAGCATTCTCCCTGCGGATAACCTTTCCGGGTACCCCTCTTAAAGGTTTCGATATAGAGGAGCCCTTCCACACCCCTTTTCTGGAAAGAGTGTTTCACTCCCAAGAGCATGATCCGGACCGTCTTGATCTTCCTTGAAAAATAGAGGAACTTGAGCAGACCCAGAGGGCCCATTTTCCCGTTCAGGCGCTTGAGGACCAGGTTATAATCAGGAAGGGCTGTCGAGAAACCCACGGGTTCTTCCCCGTGGTAGGCAAAGAGGATCATATCCGGGACCACAAGAGGTTTGAGGTTTTTTGCCAGATCGTCCATTTCCCCTTCGGTCATGGGAACAAAACCCCAGTTCTTGCTCCAGGAGTTATTGTAAATGTCCTTGATGATCTTTAATTCTTCATCGAAACGGCGAAGGTTTAACGACCGGACCGAGAAATGAGGTTCTCTTCTCAGGATTCGTTCGGTAATGCGGTTCAGGCGGTCAAAGTTAAAAACGGTTTTTTCAAGCCAGTAAGCATAGAGGTCCATCACCTTTTTGAGACCCCAACCTTCGAGCAGGGCAGGGTAGTAAGGAGGGTTGTAAGGCATCATGAGGCAGGGAGAGGAGTCGAAGGCATCGATCAGGAGACCGCACTCATCATTGGTGGAGGGGTTCATGGGGCCTGCCATCTTCTCCATCCCGTGTTCCTTGAGCCAGTTTCCCACCTCCGACAGGAGCGCCTTTGCGACTCCGGGATCCTGTATTGATTCAAAGAACCCGAAGAATCCCACCTTCTCGTGATGAAATTGAATGTAGTGGTGATCGATGATCCCCGCAATTCTTCCCACAATCTCTTCTTCCTGGTAGGCGAGGAAGAGGATGACCTCTGCATGGGATTGGAAGGGATGCTGTGGGCTGAATTTCTGGAGCTGGTCCTTGATAAGAGGCGGAACCCAGTAGGGATCCCCCCTGTAGATCTTCCAGGGGAATCGGATAAATGCCATCAGGTCCTGTTGGTTCTTTACCTGCCGAAGAGTGAATTTCTGTTCTGTCACTTTGCTTTTTTCCGTCAGATCAATCCCATCTGCTTTCCCACCTTTTGGAAGGCGCCAAGGACTTTATCCAACTGTTCCTCCGTATGGGTAGCCATGTAACTCGTCCTGAGGAGTTCTCTTCCGGGTGGCACGGCCGGGCTGACAACAGGATTGACGAAAACACCATTTTCAAAGAGGAGTTTACACATCCCATAGACCTTCATGTTGTCTCCGATGATGATGGGGATGATGGGTGTTTCGCTGGCGCCGGTATCGAAACCCAGTTCCTTATAACCCTCAAGCATCTTCCGGGTGTTTTTCCAGAGCTGTGTCCGGAGCTCGGGTTGCTCTTCAATGATGTCAAGGGCTGTGCTCACTGAAGCCACGAGGGAAGGTGGAAGGCTGGCGCTGAAGATCATCGAACGGCCAACGTGCCGGATGAAATTGATCACTTCGATGGAGCCGACGACAAACCCTCCGATGGCGGCAAGGGATTTGCTATAGGTGCCCATGATCAGATCGACCCCACTCTCCAATCCAAAATGTTCTGCCGTGCCTCTTCCTCCTTCTCCCAGTACCCCAACGCCATGAGCGTCATCCATCATCACCCTGGCGTCGTAAGCCTTTGCCAATTTGACGATGGATGGAAGATCGGTGATATCACCCTCCATGCTGAAGACGCCATCCACAATGATCAATTTCCCCTTCTCCTTTGCTCCCTCAAGGATTTTTTCCAAATCGTTGGCGTCATTGTGGCGAAATTTCTTCACCTGGCCGAAAGAGAGGCGACAGCCGTCGATGATGCTTGCATGGTCATATTTATCGATGATGGCCACATCATTCCTTCCGACCAGGGCAGAGATAGCCCCCAGATTGGTCTGGTAGCCCGTGGCAAAGACGAGGGCCGCTTCTTTTCGGAAAAAACGGGCCAATTTTTCCTCGAGTTCCTCGTGGATTTCGAGATTCCCGTTGAGGAATCGTGAGCCCGCGCAGCCAGTGCCGAATTTCTCAATGGCCTTGATGGCGGCTTCCTTCACCCGTGGGTGATTGGTCAGCCCGAGGTAATTATTGGAGCCGATCATGATCACCCGCTTCCCGTTGACCGTCACCTCCGAATCCTGGGGGGATTCGAGCTTCCGGAAGAAGAAATAGAAACCGCTTGACTTCAAATCGGTGATTTGTTCATAAATCTTCAAACATTTTTCAAAGACATCCATAACCCACCTCATCTATGTTATAGCCAATTTTCTTTTCGATACCATTCGTAAGTGATTTTAATTCCTTCCGCAAGGGAAAACCGGGGTTCAAAGCCAAGAAGGGTTTTGGCTTTTGTGATGTCACAGACCCAGTTCTTCTGGACCATCTCTTCCACTTTGCCCTTATTAATCAAAGCGGGTTTCCCGGAGAATCTGGAAATAAATTCCGAGAAAGAGGCAATCCCGAAGATGATTAATTCCGGAATAGGAATGCGATAGGCACGGATTCCCATTGCCTTTTCAAAGAGATTGCCGATTTCATCCATACGGTAAACATGACCATCCGAGAGAAAAAAGATTTCCCCCCCCGGCGCCCTAATATCCGCGGCCAGCAGGGTGGCCTGGACAATGTCCTCGACATAGCAGAGGCTGATATGCTGTTCCTGTCGGGAGAAACCGGGTTTGATCTTTTTGGAGAGGATCTTAAAGAAGACATAGACATCCCTATCCCTTGGCCCATAGACAGCAGAAGGCCGGAGGATGACAAGAGGAATTTCATGGGCATGTTCGAGAGCGAATTCCTCTCCTCTCCGTTTGCTTCGGCCATAGGGGGAGACGGGTTCGCAATGGTCAGACTCCTTCTTCTTTCCTCCATCCAGGCAGGGACCGGCTGCGGCCTGGCTTGAGAGGTAGATGAATTTCCGGAGGTTGGGATTGTTTTCGAGACAGGCATGGATCAGGTTTTCTGTTCCATTGGCATTGACCTCAAAGTAAGTCTCCTCTTTGAGAGCCCTTGTAATACCCGCCAGATGAAAGACCTGATCGACACTTTGAACAGCTTCTCGCAGGGAAGTTTTATCACTACAGTCTCCCTTCACCAATTCGAGGGGAAGGTTTTTCAGCCATTTGAGATCACTTATTTTTCTGACGAGGCACCGGACTTCGGCTCCTCTCAGGAGAAGGGCCTCAACCAGATGACTTCCGATAAATCCCGTACCACCGGTGACCAGTGCTTTCAGATGAAACCCTCCCAGTTTAAATCTCAAAATTTTTATCCATTTTCATGGAATTGTCAAGGAAATTGGAATGTTATTAATCAGTCCATAATTGAGAAGACATATTCTTCTAAAATCTTCCATAACCCTAGTATTGTTCAGAGAAACTTTCACCGTTCACCCTGAGCTTGTCGAAGGGTGCGTAGCCAGCCGTTCATGCTTCGACAGGGCCTGTCCTGAGCGAACCGTTCGTCCCTTCGAGAGCCTCAGGGCGAACGGCTTTCCCCGAATGTCCTGAGCAAAGTCGAAGGAAGGGCTCAGCACAAACGGCTTAAATGAAAAGAAGTGTCCATACAATTATGGACTGATTATTATGTCAAGCCAAAATAGAAATGTCACTATTTAAAACGGGTGCGATTTATAGACACGGCAGGGAATGGCTCGTAAGGGGGTGGAGCCAATGGCCGGTTCATAGGGAGGATTGTTATCTGTTAAGACATTGAGGTTCGATTCCTTCCATCCGCAGAGTTCGAGGTCCTTTCGCTCTGGGAACCACCAGCCAAAACTGAGAACAATCACCCGGGGATCAACCTCTTTATCCAGTTTTGCTTTCTGGCGGATCGTTCCCCTTTCTGTTTCGACAGCAACCCAATTGCCCTCTTCAATTCCAAATCGAGAGGCGGTTTCGGGATGAATGAGAAGGATAGGATCTGGAGAGAGTTTGCGAAGAGAGGGAATATTACGGTAGGCTGAATGGAAGTAGAAGGGGTCTTTGGCAGAGGTGAAGATAAGTGGAAACTTTTCGGCGGACTCTTCGGAAGATTCAGGTAAATGTAGATAGTCGGGGAGGGGGGCATATCCCCATTCCTTTAACTGTTCAGAATAGATTTTAACCTTCCCTGAGGGGGTATTAAATCCCTTCTTTTCATAGGTCTTATATTTCCATTTCCCCTTGAGCATACCCTGGGCCTTGAACCCATCATAGGTCATCCCTGCCGGTTTGAGGATCCCGTCAAGGCACTCCCCCCATGTTATTCCAGAAGTATTGACCGAGGCCAAGTCTTTTGCCTAATTCATTTAAGATTTTCGAATCGGGCCAGGACTCTCCCGGCGGTTCGACTATCTTTGGCCTGGCGAGGATAAACCCATGGGGAAGCCCGAAATGGCCGATGTCATCGAACTCAAAATTGGTGGCCGCAGGCAGGACGATATCAGCCATTTGTGCCGTGGGGGTTAAAAATATCTCTGAGATGGCTAAGAAGTTCAATTTTTTCAAAGCCTCAAAGGTCTCTTTTGCATTGGCATAACTGAGCAGGGGATTTCCACCCTGAATATACATCGATCGGATAGGATGGGGTTTTCCAGTAAGGATGGCCTTGATGATCAACTGAGAGGGAACGAAGCCCATCATCGTTGCCAGACGGAATTCCGGGCTGAGAATCTTCCCTGCCTTGTCAGGGAATTTTTTGATCTGGACCAGTTCGCCGGGTCTCATAATAGCAGGACTCACCCGGTTCACATTTCCGCCCGGCGAATCGAGATTTCCTGTGATGGCCATGAGGATGAGCAGTGCCCTTGCACATTGGAAGCTGTTGATATTATGTTCGATGGCATTTCCCCACTGGATACAGGCCGGTTTGCTCTGAGAGAAGAGTTGGGCCAGATGGGTGATTCGATCTTTTGATACCCATGTCATCTCTGAAACTTTATCGAGAGAATACTGTCGAAGATGGTCTGTCAATTCCGGAAAACCTTCCGTCCAATTTTCTATAAAAATCCTATCGTAAAGTTCCTCATCAACGATGGCCCTGATCATTCCCAATGCCAAGGCCAGGTCAGTGCCCGGTTTGGGTTGAATCCAGAGATCCGCCCTGGAGGCGATGGTTGTTTTTCGCGGATCGATTACAATCAGTCTGGTTCCCCGATCCAGGGATCTTTTTAATTGAGAGCCGATGATGCCTTCCTCATTTGTCTGAAAGAGGTTGCTTCCCCAGACCACCACACAGGAAGGAGAATGATCGTAGTCAGGAACCGGAAAGAAACCGCAGGTAAGCGTGGAGGCGGTCTCCCTTGGCATGTGACAGATATGACCGGGCGTTGAAATATTCGGAATCTGCAATAGATTGGCGAGTCGGAGCAGTAAGAAGAGTTCCAATCCCTTGGGTGTTCCCTGGGCTAAGGAAATGGCTTGCGGGCCATCTCCTTCAATCGTCTCTCGAATCTTTGCAGAAATGGTTTCAAGCGCCTCATCCCAGGAGATACGAACCCACTTTCCTTCTCCTCTGCCGCCTGTTCTCTTCATCGGGTGGGTGAGACGGTCAGGGTGGTTCAGCCTCTCGACCTGGGCAAGACCTTTGGCACAGATGGTTCCCCGGTTTAAGGGACAGTCTGAGTCGCCCTCGATCTTTTTTATTCTCCCATCTTCCACATGGACCAGAATCCCGCACCCACCGTGATCCATCCTGGCACAATAGGTTTTGACGATCACCTTCTCCTCCTTCTGGTTAATTCCTTTTAACACGATAAGGGGTTATTGACAAGTTTGTCCTAAGTGTCTTCGTAATGCCTCAGAAGGTGTGAAAAAATCGAGCACATGAGTTAAACCGAAAAGACGGGTGGATTGGAGAAGCTTTAGAGCGCAACCTTTGGAAATTGAAGCACTGTGTCGTAAGCTCACTTAAACACATATGTTTATTGCCGTGGCATGTCCCCCTTAACCTCAACGAGCGCATTCTAAAGCTTTGCCTGCCTGCGGGCCGAACCGCCCTCCGGCGGGCAGGCCTGAGTTACATATTTGCCGTAAGGATTTAGCATTCGAAACTGAGGGAATACGTGTCTTCTTCCAATGAGGATAAGTTAAAAATTTGCTTGTCTTACACCCTGTTCAGTGTTATAAATGGTAAAAGAATTAGTCCTAAGCAATCGAAAGGAGGAGTTATGAGCAAGAAGGTGATCGATCTGTTGAATGCGGCACGGTCAAGGGAACTGACAGCGATTTCACAGTATATGGCACAGCATTATGATCTGGAGGACAGGGATTTCGGAAAGCTTGCCTCCAAGTTTAAGGAGATTGCCATCGCAGAGATGAAGCATGCGGAGAAACT
>JASEIE010000103.1 GCA_030024065.1 Thermodesulfobacteriota bacterium | reverse complement strand
TAGAGCTCGGTAAGAGACTTTATAAAGAGGAGGCGGAAAAGAAGAAAAGAATTGGAGGGGCTGATGATGTCATAGGATATGTGGCGGAGTATTATGGCCCATATCTGAGGGACGCGAAAAAGGAGTTTTTCCATGTGATTCTCTTGGACATTAAGAATAAACCCATTCATAACGTAGAGATAAGCAAAGGCAGTCTCAGCGCAACCATAGTTGACCCAAAAGAAATCATAAAGGAGGCAACATTAAGGTCTGCTGCTTCCATTATATTGGTCCACAATCATCCTTCAGGAGAGACAGAGCCATCCTCCGAAGATATCGATATCACAAATCGCGTGATTCAAGCCTGCGATCTTGTGGGGGTAAAGGTTTTAGACCATATCATCATTGGGAAGAACAAAGACGATTATTTCAGTTTCGCAAAGGCAGGACTGATTAGATGAACGGAGAAAGAAATAACAACAGGCCTCATGATACACTCTTACCGGGTTGGCGCTGGGTGAAACTGGGGGAGGTTGCAAAAGAATTTGTAAATGGTGGGACACCAAGTACAAATATACCGGAGTATTGGGATGGAAATATACCTTGGATCACTGGTGCTGATGTAACTGATTTTTGGGTTTCAGGGGGAAGAAAGTTCATAACAGAGGACGGACTTAAGAATAGTGTGACCCACCTGGTTCCAAGAAATACAGTTTTAGTCGTTACAAGAACAGGCGTCGGTAAAGTAGGGATCGCTGCAAATGATTTGTGTTTTAGTCAGGATATTACTGGTGTAATCTGCAGCAAAGAAATCTATCCTGAATATTTAGTATGGTACATCTTCTCGGAGAGGAATAATTTAACAAATATTCAAAGAGGTGCAACCATTAAAGGCCTGACGAGAAATGATATTGAAAGCTTGCAGATCCCTTTACCGCCTTTAGAGGAACAAAAGAGCATTTCGTTAAGAATTCAGGAGTCGCTGCAAGAAGTGAAGCATGCCCGAACCGCCTGCGAAAAGCAATTGGAAGCAGCAAGGGCTCTGCCTACGGCCTACCTGCGAGAGGTCTTCGAAAGCGAAGAAGCCAAAAAGTGGGAAAGAAAGAGATTGGGAGAGGTGTGTGAATTTCTTGATAGCATGAGAATTCCAGTAAATGATGGAGAGAGACAGAAACGCATTGCTGGAAAGAAACAAACTGAACTTTATCCTTACTATGGAGCTAATGGTCAGGTTGGATGGATAGATAATTTTCTATTTGACGAAGAGTTGGTTTTATTGGCTGAGGATGGAGGCTTTTTTGGTTCATTTGAGAAACCTATCGCATATAGGGTTGGTGGCAAGTGTTGGGTTAATAACCATGCGCATGTTTTGAGAACAAATAGAGAAATAATTGATGTAGATTGGCTTTATTTCTCCCTCGCAATCCGTCCAGACATAATGTGTTTTGTCTCTGGAACAACCCGTCCAAAACTTAATCAGGAACAAGCATCAAAAATACCTATACCTCTTCCTTCAATCCTTATTCAACAGCGTATCGCTGCAGACCTAAAAGGGAAAATGGCAGAAGTTGAAAATCTTGAATCTACAATCCAAAATCAGCAATCCGCATTGAATGCCTTACCGCAAGCAATTTTAAGACAGGCATTTAATGGTGAGTTATGATTAATGGGGCAGAATCCAAAGAAAGCGTTATTATCGGTACTCAGCTAAAAAGAGCGAGAGAGCTTCTCCAATTGGCGCCTGAAGAAGTGGCACGGGAGATAAATGTTAACTCCCAGGATATAATCGACTGGGAAAGGGAAAAGGCAAAACCCCAGTTGAGACAACTTGAAGGTTTGGCCAAACTTTATGGTAGAGAGATAGATTACTTTCTAAGAGAAACCCCTGCGCCGCCAGAGAAAATACAATTCCGTGGAAAGCCTGGACAATCTCTAAGCAATCTATCTAAAGAAACTAAAATTGTACTTGCAAAGTTTGACGAACTTTGTCGAACTGCCCTTGAGTTTGAAAGTCTTTTAAAGAAAACGCGAGAAGTTAAACTTCCTCGGTTCCAAGAGTCTGATCCTCCAGAAGTAGTCGCCCAAAGCATGCGTAGAAAATTTGATGTAGGAGATAAGCCTCTACCAGATTTGAGAGATTACTTACAAGAGGAGGGGGTCCGTGTTTTTGAATTACCTGTTCCAGAGGACGTCTTTTCTGGTTTTTCATTCTGGCATACCGCATATGGTCCATGTATTTTACTTGATGCAAAAGAGGTAAAAGGAAGAAGAAACTTTACTTTGGCCCACGAACTGGCTCATCTTGTTTATACTCATGGTTCCTCTCTTTGCTTTATTCCCATAAAATTTGGTCAACTTACAGGCTTAGAATTTAAAGCCAATCAAGTTGCTATAGAATTGCTACTACCTAAGTCAGGGGTAATAGAAGATTTTAGAAGAAAAAATCTTTCAAGAACGCCATCGGAAAAGGATCTTGCTCCAATTGCTTACTACAAATGGGGGGTAAGCATTCAAGCCTTAGGTTATAGATTAGAAAACTTAGGTTTGATAGAAAGGGGACATATAGATACTCTTTTTGAAACTAAACCGCAACACTTTAGAGGTAAAAAAGGGCCGAGAACTCCTGGGTGGGAGAAACAACTTGGTAAGCGATTTGTGGAGACATCTATCGAAGCCTACCAGAAAGGCCTTATCTCTATAGGCAAACTTGCACATGCACTGCAAATTCCTATCGAGAAGGCCATGGACAAAGTGGACCAACAAGGACGGTAGGCATGGGTATTCAGAAGGAATTATTCCAGTATGTATTTGATTCTTCGGCACTCATAAATATAAAACGAGATAAAAGGATGGAGTTTCTTCGAAAACACAAGGGAGGAATACTTATACCGGAAAAAGTCGCTCAGGAGATAAACCACCCTATGGTTCGTCTTAACGATCCCCTTCGTAAATTCATTTCGAAATATCCTCATGTAGTAACTCCGTTTCAGAACAATGAGGGGGATGAATATCTACGAATCCGTAGCCAATCTGGTATACATGATGGCGAGGCATCGGCAATGGCGGTTGCGTTAAAAAGAAAACACCCTCTTGTTATTGACGAAAAGGATACAAAGGCTACTGGGAAGGCGAGAAATCACGGAATTAATACTTTGAATTGGCAAGAGTTTTTGGAAAGAGGTTAAATATGTCTAGAACCAACTCCCCCAAGGTTGCAACCCCACATTGGATCCCTATATCAAAGGAATCTGCGGGTTTTAATAGGGTCAAGGAGACGAAATTGTGAATCAGGACATATACGAACGACTTCGAAAGATAAGTGAGCGTTTGAAAAAAGAATATCACGCTGAGAAAGTCATCCTCTATGGGTCTTATGCTAAGGGAGAGGAAACAGAAGAGAGTGATATTGATCTTTTTATTATTGCTTCTACTAGTGAACGGTTTTTTGAACGAATGGCAAGAGTTCGTACATTGGTCAGGGACTTGTGTTACAAAATTCCTCTATCTCCAATAGTGCTCACAACAGATGAGGTAAAAGTAAGGTTAGAAAGAGGAGATCAATTCATTGAGCAAATCATGAAGAACGGGTTATATCTATGACCAAGTCTCAAAACTCATTGTATATAGAGGACTGGAAGGAAATAGCTAGAAAAGACTGGGAAAGAATCAAACGAAACCTTAGAGAAGGGGACGCTGAAGCGGCTGGCTTCTTCCTTCAACAGGCGTTGGAAAAATATTTGAAAGCTTTTCTGCTTAAGAAAGGTTGGGAGCTACGAAAAATTCACAGTTTGTCCGCGTTACTTGATTACGCGATTGAGCATTCTTCGCAACTTGAAGAATTTCGGCCTCTATGTGAGCGAGTAACTGATTATTACTTTGCGGAAAGATATCCACGACTTGTAACCCCTGAACTCAAACCAGAAGATATCGAAAATGATTTAGGAGAAGCGGAAAGGTTTGTTAAGGCAATGTTTCCAGAGGAAAAATTGAATGCCGAAAAATAACCGGAAAATCACAACCCCGCAGTCGCTGAATGCCTACATCAAAGGCATCTGCGATATTATGCGGCGGTCGGGGAGGGCTGGTGCACTTCAATATGTGCCAGAGCTTACGTGGATGCTTTTCCTTCGTATTCTTGATGAGCGAGAGGAGAAAGAAACAGAACAGGCAAAGGCAGTGGATGCCAATTTCAGGCCATCATTAGAGTATCCGTACCGTTGGAGAGACTGGGCAGCGCCACCACAAAACAAAGTCCAAGAGTCACAGGGTTTGAAAGTTCAAGGGTTAAAAAGAAAAGAACTGCAGGAGAGTACGCTCGGGGCATTCATGTCCTTTGTCAATGGAGACCTCATACCTTATCTGCGAAAGCTTAAAAATCAATCGGGTGCAACTCCTCGACAGAAGGTTATCAGCGAAGTCTTTTCATCCTTTGAGAGGACTGGTGTGGACACGGAGCGTAACCTTCTCGACATCCTTGATAAAATCCATGAACTCTCGTTAGATGAAGTCGACCAGACCCACATGTTCCCCATCTCCCAGGTTTATGAAGGGTTGCTCCAGAAGATGGGGGAGAAAAATAATGATGGCGGTCAATTCTTCACACCAAGAGAAGTCATCCGTGTGATGGTGAGAACGATCAGCCCGGAAGTGGGAGAAACAGTCTACGATCCATGCTGCGGGACCGGAGGATTTTTGGCTCAGGCTTACCAGCACATAAAGGAAAAAGCAAAGACAGGAGTGGATATAGAAACTCTCAAAACCAGAACTTTTTATGGAAGGGAAAAAGAAAATCTTGTTTATCCCATTGTTTTGGCAAACCTTGTGCTTCAAGAGATAGATGAACCACATATCTGGCATGGAAATACACTGACAGGGCATGAAATTTATGGCGGGCTGTTTTCGAGTGCTCCACCTCTTTTTGATGTGGTACTAACTAACCCTCCTTTCGGTGGTAAAGAGGGGAAAGATGCCCGAACTCGTTTCGCATATAAGACAAGCTCAACTCAGGTGCTCTTTCTCCAGCACGTAATTGATAGCCTTAAACCAGATGGAAGATGTGGAATAGTGATGGACGAAGGCGTACTCTTTCGCACAAATGAAACTGCCTTTGTTCAGACCAAGCGTAAACTTGTCAACGAATGCAATTTGTGGTGCATCCTGAGCCTTCCACCGAAGGTTTTCCTCAATGCAGGCGCCGCCAGCAAAACTAACCTCCTTTTTTTTACTAAAGGTGAGCCAACAAAACAAATCTGGTATTACGATCTATCTGATCTCAATATCACTAAGAAGCAACCATTAACCCTTGAGCGGTTTGAAGAGTTTTTCAAATTGGTTCCCCAGCGGGCAAGCAGTGAGCGATCTTGGGTTGTTTCGATAGAAGAGATACAAGGCAAAAATTATGACCTCAAGGCAGTTAATCCAAACCGAAAGGGACCTGAAGATAATCGGACACCTGAAGAACTTCTTTCCATCATTGAGGAACAAGGAGAAACGATAAAGAAGGCATTAGTACGACTTCGGGAGAAAGTATAATAAGAATGAAAACTGGCGTTGCTCATCTTCCGCTCCACTATGGGAAGGCGCCTCCATGGCTCTTTCAGAGGATGAAGGCGCTTTCAAGAGAGATTACCTTTTTCATTATTGATAGCTTTGGACCTGAAGAATTGCTCCTCCGGCTCTCCGATCCTTTCTGGTTTCAGGCCTTCGGTTGTGCATTGGGTTTTGACTGGCACTCCAGTGGATTGACGACAACAGTCTGTGGAGCATTGAAAGAAGGTGTTCATGGGATTGAAAAGGAATTGGGGCTCTACATTGCGGGAGGCAAAGGAAAGACCTCCAGAAAGACTCCTTTGGAGATAGAAGAGATCTGTCATCAACGATCCATCGATGGATCTCCCCTCATCTATGCAAGCCGAATGTCTGCAAAGGTCGATAGTGCAGCCGTTCAGGATGGATACCAGATCTATCATCACTGTTTCTTCTTCACGAATAAAGGATCCTGGGCAGTGATCCAACAAGGCATGAATGAGAAAACACGATACGCCAGAAGGTATCATTGGTTGAGTCAAGGGGTAAAAGATTTTGTCTGTGAACCCCATTGGGCGGTGTGTTGTGATCAGAAAAAAGAAGGACTGAATCTGGTTGCCTTTGAAAGTGAAAGAGCCAGACAGGTTATCACAAAGCTTTCTTATGAGAAACCTGAGTTTTTGATTACTGAAGGGGAAAAGGCAAAAGAACTTTTTCTTCCGAAGGAACATCCCATTCCGATGGAGGAAATCCATCTGGAGAGATTGGAGAAGATATTTATTCAAATCCATGAACGATCTCCCAGGAATTTTGAGCAACTTCTTGGAATACAAGGGGTTGGTCCCAAAAGCCTTCGAGCATTGAGCCTGATCTCAGAGTTGATCTATGGAGTCAGCCCCAGTTTCAGAGATCCCACCCGATTTAGCTTTGCTCACGGAGGAAAAGATGGCCATCCTTATCCAGTGGATCGAAAAGTTTACGATAAAACGATTGAGGTACTAAAGGAAGCCATTGAGAGAGCAAGGATCGGAGATCGAGAAAAGATTGAAGCCATCCGGAGGTTAAGACATTTTACTAAGATTGCAGATGGCAGATTGCAGATTGAAAAATCTGACACATTAAATCTAAAATCTGAAATCTGAAATCTAAAATCTGGTTGAACATGCGGTTCATCGCCGATTTTCATCTTCATTCGAAATACAGTCGGGCAACGAGCAAGGATATGGAAGTGGAGATGCTTGCACGTTGGGCGAAGAAGAAGGGGATCGCTCTTCTTGGAACAGGAGATTTTACCCACCCCATCTATTTTGCTGAGTTACGATCGAAATTGGTCCCTTCTGGCAATGGCCTCTTCCAATTGAAGAAGGAGGATCAAGGAATCCATTATATCTTAACCACAGAGGTGAGCAATATCTACACCCAGGGCGGAAGGGTGAGGCGAATCCATAATCTCATTTTCGCCCCAAGCTTCGAAGTGGTTGAGGCCATCCGCTCGAGGCTGGGAAACCTTGGGAAGCTCTCCTCGGATGGAAGACCCATCTTCGGCTTTGCGGCAAAAGAGCTCGTCAAGATGATCCTCGATATCTCCGAAGATTGCCTGATCATTCCGGCCCACGCCTGGACACCGTGGTTTTCGATTTTTGGAGCCAATTCAGGGTTCGATTCGATCGAAGAGTGTTTCGAAGAGTTGTCTCCTCACATTCGCGCTATTGAGACAGGCCTTTCCTCTGATCCCGAGATGAACTGGAGGCTCTCGACCCTTGATGAGATCACCCTCCTTTCCAATTCCGATGCCCATTCGCCCAACCGTCTGGGGAGAGAGGCCAATGCCTTCGATGGTGAGCTAAATTATAAAGAGGTGGTCGAGACCATCCGGAGGAAGGACAGGAGAAAACTTCTCTTCACCGTCGAATTCTTTCCGGAAGAGGGGAAGTATCATTACGACGGCCACCGCCAGTGCGGAGTCATCTTCTCGCCTGCTCTGACCAAGTCGAACCAATTCCTCTGCCCTCGCTGCAATAAAAAGTTGACTGTTGGGGTGGCGCATCGCGTTGAGGATCTCTCCGATCGTCCGGAAGGGTTTATTCCGAAGAATGCAATTCCTTCCATTCATCTCATTCCTCTGGAGGAGATCATTTCGGAGGCGATGGGATATCGGGTCGGGACAAAAACGGTTGAGGCAGAGTATGATCGACTGATCGAAAGAGGAGGGTCAGAATTTAACATCCTTCTCGACGCCACGCCCGATGAGTTAACCTCCTTCGTTCCAACAAAGATTCTGGAAGGGATCATTCGGGTGAGACAGGGAAAGGTTTCGATCATTCCAGGACATGATGGCGTTTATGGGAAGATAAATCTTTTCCCCGAGCATAAAGAGACAGGGCAGTCGAAAGAGCAGTTGAAACTCTTTTAAGAAAGTTTAGTGCACCATGGAAGACCTTACATCTTTTGTCATTCCGGACTTGATCCGGAATCCAGTCTTTTCAATCTGGATTCCTGCTGCCGCAGGAATGACAAACATGGTAAAAGTATCTATGACACACTATAATAGGAAGGCCTTATAATGGTTCCACTTATAGAGGAGAAAAGATGGAAAAAGATGTTGAGGAGAAATTGATTCAGGTCTGTCGAAGTCTGATCAAGATGCTGGAGCTCAGCTTTGAAGCTTTTCGGACGCTCACAGAGAAATCGGTCAGAGAGGCGGAGGAAGTGAAAGAGGAGGTTAGAAAAAAATCAGACGAACTGGCCCGATTTCTGATTCAGAAGGGCGCGCCAGGCGAAAAAGGAAGTCAATGGGCAAAACCATTTCTTTCCATGGCCTCCAGTTTCGACCGAATGGGTAACAATATAGAGGAGATGGTAGATCGGCTGAAGGGCATGGTAAAAGATCACATCCTTTTCAGCGATCGTGCCGTGAAGGAGGTGAATGATATTTTTCAGGAGGCGATGGACCTCCTGGAGAGCCTTCCGGACCTGATCCAGACAAAGAATAAACTGCTTGCCCAACACATCGGTGAACAGGTGAGGTCCATATTAAAGATTGCCAACGGGTATTCGGAAGAACACGAGGAGAGGTTGATCCAGGGGGTCTGTATACCCAAATCTTCCCCCCTCTATCTGGGCCTCATCGAGTCCCTGAAAGGGATCATCACCCATACATTGGAGGTGAGCGGCAAGATTGTCTCTCTTTCGTCCAAACCGTAAATCAAGGGATATGATCTATTCTTCAGGAACGGGCTGTCAGACCCAAGACGACTTTTCAGAATTTTTTAAAGAGGACGGCTAAGGAGGGGGCTTGCGAGGCTGGAGGGGATCGGAAGACAGAAGAGAACAGCCTTCAAATTGATTTGACAACCCCCTTTTTTTATCTTAAAATGAACCACCATTCACAAAATGAATAAATATTTTTTATTTGCCTATTGACTCTGGTCACCAATTCTTATGGAGCCACCAGTTTGTCAACCAGTTCGTCAAAGGTTGGCATTTTTTTCCGGTAGGGCAAGGCTTCAGCCTTGCGATAAGCAGGCCTAAAGGCCTGCCCTACGAAAATATCATCCACGGGGTGAGCAGAGTCAATAAGCAATTTTTTATTATTTCCATGAGGAGAATATGGAGAAGATCAGACGGAAAGAGAGAGAGCATTTTGTCCGCCGCGGAGAGATCCTTCAGGCGGCGGAGAAGATTTTCGCTGCCAAGGGGTTCTTCCATTCATCGATGAGTGAGATTGCGGAGGCCGCAGAATTCGGAACGGGCACCCTCTATAAATACTTCAGGTCGAAAGAAGATCTTTACTTTACGCTCATCGATGAGAAGACGGAGGAAGTGAATCGCCTGGTCAAGGCTGAATTCTCCAAAAAGATTTCTGCCCTGGATCGAATCAAAAGGGCCTTAGGGCATCAGCTCAAATTTATGGAGCAGAACCGCAATTTTTTTAGAATTTATATTTCAGAACGGAATCGTTTTGAATGGACCGTCAAAGATGATTTAGGCAAGGGGATTCATGATAAAATGATCGCCTATATTGATTTTCTTGCCCAAACAATGAAGCAGGGGATTAAGGAGGGAGAGTTTAAGTCCCTCGACCCTGTGGACATGGCTCATGCCTTCGTTGGGATCATTAACTCTTTCCTCTTCGAATGGCTGATCAGTTCCCAACCCTATTCGATTGTTTCAAAGATGGATAACATTTTAGAAATCTTTTTAGGGGGGACCCAAAGAATGGAAAGGAGGAGATAGGTCGATGAGAGCACAATGGATGATCGGATTAATTCTGGTGGTCATTTTCTCCGGAGGCTTTGTGGTGGCGCAGGAATCGAAAGAAACCCTGACCCTTGAAGAGAGCATAAGGATTGCCCTGGAGAAGAATTTAAAAGTTCATTCTGCGTTAGAAGGAGTGGCGGGGTCCGAATTTAGACGAAAAGCATCAGAAACAGATTTCTTTCCTAAATGGAGAGGGGAATATTTCTACTCGCACCTTAACGAGGAGGCCAAATCCTCTTCAGGTGGCAGAACGGTATCGGTCGGAACAAAAAATAATTATACTTTTAACAGCATTGTCGAACAACCACTTTTTTCAGGGGGTTCGATCCGCGCCAACTACCGTTTGGAGAAGATAGGGGTGGATGTTTCAAGGGCGGATGTGGAGACCGTGAAAAGGGATGTGGTCCTTCAGGTGAGGGAAGGTTATTTCAATATTCTAAGGGCTGAGAAATTTCTAAATGTGGCGAACCAGACGGTCAAGCAGTTTGCGGCTCAGTTAGAGGTGACGCAAGCCTTCTTTGACGTTGGAATTGTCGCCAAGAATGATGTCCTCCAGGCAGAGGTGAGATTGGCGAATGCAAGACAAGGACTGGTCAGAGCAGAGAATGATCTGGCATTGGCCAAGGCTTTATTCAACCTATTGCTCAGGAGGGAGATTAACGCTTCTCTTAATGTGGTGGACATTCTTGAATATAAACCTTCTCCTTTCCGTCTTGAGGAATGCCTTGAGGAGGCTCTCCGTCAGAGAACAGAGATCAGGAATGCGGAATTGAAAGTGGATCAGGCAAAGGAAAGCGTGAAGATCGCCAGGAGCGGATTCTTTCCGACCGTCAGTCTCAGCGGAACCTATTCGAGGTTTGGCGATGATCCTCGTGTGAGCGGATCAAAATATAAAGATCCGGAAACCTGGAACATCGGAGGCCAGATGAAATGGACTTTTGGCGACTGGGGAAAGGTTGGCTATAAGGTGGCTGAAAGTAAGGTGAGGGTGAGTCAGGCGGAAGATTCGAAGGTTCAATTGAAGGAAGGGGTCACTCTGGAAGTGAAAAATGGCTACCTCAACATGCTGGTGGCTGAGAAGAGTATCAGCGTTTCTGAGAAATCGATTGAGCAGGCCGAAGAGAATTTGAGGATGAATGAAGAACGATATAAATATCAAGTGGCAACTGCGACGGATGTCCTTGATGCGGTGACTCTGCTGGCCCAGGCGAGGGTCAACTACTACGGCGCTCTGAGCGATTTTAATGTCGCTAAGGCGAGACTGGAAAGAGCCATGGGGAGGATGTATCCGTGAACTCATCTATTGATGAATTACAAAATGCCTTTAACCTTAAACTGAATTAAGTGAAGAGTTATGAGTTATGAATAGTGAAATAGGGCTATCCACTTCATTCAGGTTAATTGCCTGTATGAAGTGGATAGCCCTATAGCAGAATTTCGGTATCGGCAATGAACATCGGTCACAACAAGTCTATACCCCAA
>JASEIE010000102.1 GCA_030024065.1 Thermodesulfobacteriota bacterium | reverse complement strand
TGTGGGTTGCGGACACGGATGCCGATACTGTTATGCCAGTTTCATGAAACGCTTCACAGGCCACCAAGAGCCATGGGGTGAGTTTGTTGATGTCAAGGTGAATGCAACCTCATTGCTGAAGAACCAGTTGAAAAAGGCAAAACCGGGGGTGGTCGCCATCAGCACAGTGACGGACCCCTACCAATCCCTTGAGAAAAGGTATAAGATTACAAGAGGATGCCTGGAAGCGCTTCTGGATAGGCAATTTCCGGTGAACCTGCTGACCCGTTCATCTCTCTGCCTGCGGGATATCGGCCTTTTTAAACGGTTTGAAAAGATCAAGGTGGGATTGACCGTCACCACCCATGATGAAACGATGAAGAAACTCTTCGAACCCTGTTCCCCTTCCATTTCTGCCAGGATCAAGGCATTGGAAATCCTTCACAAAGCAGGGATAGGGACCTATGCGTTCATCGGGCCACTGCTTCCCTTAAAGCCAGCCCTCCTGGTGATGATGCTGGAAGGGTTGGTCGATGAAGTGCTCATCGACCGGATGAATTACCCGAATAAGGTGAAGGCGATTTATCGAAAAGCAGGTTTAGAACGGTATCTGGGGGAGGATTATTTCCATTTCGTTGGAATGGAATTAAAAGAAAGGTTCGAGAAAAAAGGGATCGCTGTTTCATTAATATTTTGAAAAAGGGTGAGAGTTTGGAGTTCCCTTTCCAGTTAAATTAAAAATTACCACTATAATTGCGATCGCATTTTTAGTGGTAAATAAGTTTTATAGGGTTCATTGAAAAGAATTGATTTATTTGACACTCTGGCTGCCTTGACATTTTAGCCACTTTAGGCACTTCTAACTTTAGACATTAATATTGAGGTAGAACATGACCCTTGGGAGATTTGGATTGAGAAGAAAAGATTATGATTTTCCACCCTTCCGGCCGCCAAGTGAGGCGAATAGCCTTCTTTTGAGGGTGACAAGGGGGTGCCCCTGGAACCGGTGCAGCTTCTGCTCCATGTATAAAGCGATGAAGTTTGAGATCAGGGAGCTGGAGGAGATCCGGTCTGATATTGAAATGGCAAAGGAGCTTTATGGAGACAGGGTGAGAACCATTTTTATCGGTGATTCCAATAGCCTGCTGGTCAAGACAGAAATGCTGGTCCAGATTTTAAATCTCCTGGTCTCCTCCTTTCCCCATCTCGAAAGGGTAACCAGCTATGCGAGGGCAAGAACTATATTTAAAAAACCGATTGAAGATCTGAAAAGGATCTATCAGGCGGGCTTAACCCGGCTTCATGTGGGGCTCGAAACAGGGGATAGGGATCTGTTAAAGGAGATTGAAAAAGGGGCGACTCCGGAGGAGATGATCGAGGCGGGAAAGAAGGCGAAGCGCGCTGGTTTTGAATACTCCCTTTATGTGTTGCTGGGGATAGGGGGAGAAGAGAAATGGGATCGTCATGCCAAAGGGACCGCTGAAGCATTGAATCAGATCGATCCCCATTTTATCCGTGTTCGGACCTTCGTCCCTCAACCCAACTCTCCCCTGTACGATGCCATGGAGGAGGGCCGTTTTCAACTAGCATCCCCGGAGACGATATTGAAAGAGACCAGACTCCTCCTTAAAGACCTCCAGGTGACCTCCCAGTTTTTAAGTGACCATATTTCCAACCTTCTCCCCCTCCACGGAAAACTGCCGGAGGAAAAAGAGAAGATGATTCGATTGATCGATGAAGTCTTGAGAGGCCTTGAGGAAGATGTTTCGCTGAGGGAGGAGATGGAGGCGAGACGACACCTCACCAACCTCTAAAAGAAAGTCCTGAGTTCGGAGTTAGGAGTTCGTAGCAAAAAAGTTTAATAAAAACTCCGAACTAAACACTCCGAACTCCGAATTAGCTATTAGGAGCCGCACGTGGAACAGTTGTTGGAGGAGCAGCTACCGCAGGATGAACTGGCGGTGCTCTTAAACTTGCCTCTGCTCGAAAAGGCGAAGGCCGACATCATCCGGTTCACTTTTTTGCTTTTACAATGGGGGCAGACGATCTTTCCAGAAGAATTGAGGACCAGTTTTTCAAATTCGTGATCGCATCGGCTGCAATGGTATTCGTAGATCGGCATCTCCAACACTCCTTATAAAAAGCATCATAACATTATTTTTATCTGATCGGCAAGGGAACAGGCTCGCCTTTCAAGCTTCGGCCTCCCCTCCTCTTTCAATTCCATGGCGATCTTATGGCAGATATCCACCAGTTTTTTAGCATAATGTTTTTTAAAATTTTTCTCCAATGGAAGGGAGATTAATTTCCCCCAGCAGGATAGTGCCTTCGAATAATCATTCTTATAATAGGAGTTCATCCCCCGGCTGAAGTGAAGCAGGAAATGGAGTTCGTTATGGTGAGGATTTAACTTCGAGGCTTTTGCAAAATAGTGTGATGAGAGATCATAATGCTCGCTATCAAGATAACTGCGACCCGCCAGACCGTAAGCCTCCTGCAAGCCTTTCTTAAATAGAAGGCTGAAGATCTCTTTCACCCTTTTGGAACCGTACACCGTTTGGAGAAGAGAATGATGTTCCAGGAGAAACCGGACCAGATAGGGATTCCTCGCATTTTCTTTAAAGAAGTCGATCAATTGCTCCATGGCATCATGGAAAAGGGATCGCGTCTCCGCCATGTCATGGAGCACTCCCTGCTCCGCCTTGGAGATGATCCGCTCAAATTGCTGGAGATAGTCCCTTTCGTACGCCGATTTTCCGACATTGCATTTGTACTGCAAGTATTGGGGGCGGTAGATTTCCAGTTGGTAGATATTCTCTCTTAACTTCATGGCTTCATGGAAGATTGACCCAATGACCAGATCGAGGAGCCATTCATTTTTGTGGAAAGGCCCTTTTTCCCTGTTCCGGAAAAGGGTATGGGACTGTTCCTTCAGATTGTAAAGGGGGCTTTGACCCCTATCATCCACCCAGTTTCCGATGTCTGAGAAGCGAAGCGTGCCCCTCCTGTATTTTTTAAAGATCGCCTGGAAAGCGATTTCAGAAAGGAGAAGACCTCTTACCATTTCCAATAAATTATAATTTCTAACATGTTGACTTTTTCTTTCCATTCGATTCTTCCTGCTGCACCCAATATACCAGTTTTCTTCCTCTTTGTGAAGCCTTGTTGTTTTCCCTTTGCAATTCAGACACTGGACTTCAGACCTGCCTACCGCAGGCAGGTCTGAGGTCTATAGTCTTAGTGTCTGAATCACAGGTTTTCCCTCAGGAATTCCAACGGTTTGCCACCGGTTTTTTTGGATTTAGATCCGGGTACCTTACAAAATCGAGACGACGGCCTTATGGAGTCTCGAGGAGAGGCCTGCTCGCGTGAAAAAAGACATCGAATCCATCACCTTGCGTCAGAAGAATGAAATAACGGGGGTCAACAAATTCCCTAAAGATATTGACGTAGAAGATAAAAAAAAGTATATAATAATTGTTAATTCAGGAAAGGAGGGAATGTTATGGCAATCAGGGTTGGAATTAATGGGTTTGGACGGATTGGCCGAAATGTCCTTCGAGCCGGTTTGGATAGGAAAGATTTGGAATTTGTTGGGGTCAACGACCTCACCGATGCGGAAACATTGGCCCATCTCCTAAAGTACGATTCCGTTCACGGGAAATTTGGGGCGAGCGTCAAAGTTGGGAAGGATGCCATTGTGGTCGATGGAAAGGAGATCAAGGTTTTTGCCCAGAAAGATCCTGGCCAACTTCCCTGGAAGGACCTGGGAGTCGATGTGGTCCTGGAAAGCACAGGGAGGTTCACAGACCGGGCAGGTGGCGCTAAGCATATGGAAGCAGGTGCCAAGAAAGTGGTGATTTCTGCTCCGGCCAAAGATCCGGATATCACCGTAGTTTTGGGAGTCAATGAGAAGGACTACAACCCTTCAAAGCATCACATTCTCTCCATGGGATCGTGCACAACGAACTGTCTTGCGCCTATTGCCAAAATTCTGGTAGATGAGTTCGGAGTAGAATATGGCTTGATGACGACGATCCATGCCTACACCAATGATCAGGTCATCCTCGATTTTCCGCATAAAGACCTCCGGCGGGCAAGAGCAGCAGGAATGTCGATGATCCCCACAACCACCGGAGCTGCGGCAGCCCTCTCCCTCGTCATACCGGAATTGAAGGGAAAGATGGATGGAATGGCCATCCGGGTGCCCACCCCCAATGTTTCTGTGGTGGATCTGGTGGTAGGGTTGAAAAAAGAGGCAACAGCAGAAGAGATAAACCGAGTTTTAAAGTCCTATGCAGAAGGGAAGTTGAAGGGGATATTGAGTTTCTGCGAAGAGCCCCTTGTCTCCATCGATTTCAATGGAAATCCCCACTCCTCCATTGTCGATGGGCCTTCGACAAAGGTGATCGGTGGAAAATTGGCGAAGATCCTTTCCTGGTATGACAACGAATGGGGGTTTTCCACCAGGATGGTGGAGTTGTTCTTATATCTGTTTGGGAAAAAATGATCGTTTTGCCTCTCCCCTCCCCTTTATCCCCTCACCAGGGGAGGGGATAATCTTTTGTTACACTTCACTATATCCCCTCCCCATTGACGGGGGAGGGCGAGCCCTGAACCATGTGAGGTTCAGGACAGTCATGCACCCCACGTGGTGCATGGGGTGGGGGTGAAAATGGAGTAGATCAATGAACATCCGGAGAGTGGATCAGATTGAGCTCAAAGGGAAACGGGTTTTCATTCGGGTCGACTTTAATGTTCCCCTTAATGAGAAGAATGAGATCACCGATGATACCCGGATTGTCCTTTCTCTTCCCACGATCCGCTTTGTCATTGAAGCAGGTGGGAAGGCCATTCTTGCCTCTCATCTGGGAAGACCTAAAGGGAAGAGGGAGCCAAAATATAGTCTATCTCCGGTTGCGGAAAGGTTGTCACGATTACTGGGAAAGAGAGTGGTTCTGGCTTCCGACTGCATTGGAGAGGAAGTAAAGAGGGAGATCGAAGGCTTGAAGGAGGAAGAAGTCCTTCTCCTCGAGAACCTCCGGTTTCATCCGGAGGAGGAGAAGAATGAAGAATCGTTTTCAAAGGCCCTGGCTTCCCTCTGCGAGGTTTATGTCAATGATGCCTTTGGCACTGCCCACCGGGCCCATGCCTCCACCGAAGGAATGACGCGATACGTCCGGACCGTGGCAGCCGGGTTTTTAATGATGAGTGAGGTTGAGAACCTCGGAAAGGCTCTGGTGAACCCTCAGAAACCCTATGTGGCCATCTTAGGAGGGGCAAAGGTCTCTGATAAGATTGGAGTCATACAGAATCTCCTGGATAAAGTTTCAACCCTTCTCATCGGTGGGGGAATGGCTTATACCTTCCTGAAGGCGAAAGGGTTTAACGTCGGGAAATCACTGGTCGAGGAGGATCAGATGGAATTCTCCCATGATCTTCTTGAGAGGGCGAAAGGGAAGATTAAGTTCATCCTTCCTTCTGATCACCTTGCTGCAGAGCGCATGGATATCGAGGCAGAGCGAGAAAATGTGAGCAACGAGAAGATTCGAGGCGATTGGATCTGTCTCGATATTGGGCCGGAAACAATAAAAATCTTTTCTGAAGAGATTCGGTCTGCGAAAACGATCTTTTGGAACGGGCCGATGGGAGTGTTTGAAATGGAGCCTTTCAGCAAGGGGACATTTGCCATTGCGAGGGCTGTTGCCAATTCCTCTGCTTTTAGCATCGTCGGAGGCGGAGATTCCGTGGCAGCCGTCAATCAGGCAGGAGTAGCAGGGAAAATCGGCCATATCTCAACCGGAGGAGGGGCATCCCTTGAATTTGTCGAAGGAAAGAAATTGCCAGGGATTGAGGCCCTGAGAAAGGAAGGATAATGAAAAGGGTACCCTTCATTGCAGGTAACTGGAAGATGAATAAGACGGTCGAGGAGGCCCTCGCCCTGGCCAGAGGATTGAAGGCGTCTCTAACAGGTATCGAAGATGTTGAGGTTGCGATCGCTCCTCCATTTACAGCCCTGTACCCTGTCCATCAGGAGTTAAAGGATTCCTCCATTCACCTCGCCGCTCAGACCCTCTTCTGGGAGGAGAAGGGAGCCTTTACAGGTGAAATCTCTCCCCTTATGCTTAAAGAGATCGGTTGCACATATGTGATCATTGGGCACTCCGAGAGGAGGCAGTATTTTGAGGAGACGGATGAGACGGTGAACCGGAAGATCAATGCGGCATTAAGGGTCGGTCTAAAAGTGATCTTCTGCGTCGGTGAGACCCTGAAGGAGAGGGAGGAGGGAAAGACCTTTTCCGTGCTTGAGAAGCAGATGAAAGGTGGCCTCAAGGATCTTGGAGTGAAGGAGACCGGAGGTATTGTCATTGCCTACGAACCGGTGTGGGCGATCGGAACGGGAAGGACGGCAACTCCCGCACAGGCTGAAGAGGTACATCGATTCATCCGCCAAAAGGTTGAACGGCTCTACTCAAGAGAGATTTCGGAGGGGATCCGGATTCAATACGGTGGGAGCGTCACTCCGGAGAATATTAAAGGCCTAATGGACCAGGAGAATATTGACGGAGCGCTCGTTGGAGGAGCAAGCCTGAAAGCGGAGACCTTCTCAGGGATTGTCAGATTCAAAGAAATGTGATATAAAAATATAAAAAAGAGGAGAAGATTAGATCTATGATAACAATGATCACGGTGTTTCATGTTGTGGTCTGTTTTGCCCTCATCCTGATCGTCCTTCTTCAAGCAGGGAAAGGTGCGGAGATGGGGGCCGCTTTTGGAGGAGCGAGCCAAACGCTTTTCGGAAGCGCCGGGGCAATGGGGTTTCTCACCAAACTGACGACGGTTGCGGCTGTTATCTTCATGATGACCTCATTCCTGTTAACCTATACCACAACGAGACAGGCCTCTACGGTAATAAAGGAGAGACCGGCTCAGACTGCTCCACCAGAATCCCAGAAGATTCCCCTTCAACCCCAGCTCCCTTTGCCTGAGCCAAAGAAGTAAATTCGTAGCGCCCTCATTTATTGGGGGCGAAGGAGGTTCGTTGGCAATAAATGCCAACGCTACGACATGATATGAAGATGCCGAAGTGGTGGAATTGGTAGACACGCCATCTTGAGGGGGTGGTGGGCAAAACCCGTGGGGGTTCAAATCCCCCCTTCGGCACCATCTGTAATAACGAAGAGGAGAGGCGAAGAAGCCCCTCCTCTTGTTGTTTTAAATAAAAGCGAATGATTCGAATGATAGCGAATTAAACGAATGAAATTAATTTCAATATTGGATATTCGTTTATTCGTTGACATTTGTTCTATTCGTGACGGGTTCTTCCATGAAAGAAAACTCACTCGAGGTGATCACTGCCCTTCAGGCCATACGCATGGCATCTCGACTCTGCCAGAAGGTCAGGAAGAAACTTGCTGAAGGAGGATCCATTCAGAAAAGCGATCGAAGCCCTGTAACCATTGCCGATTACGGGTCTCAGGCGATCATCTGTAAATTGATCAAAGAAGCCTTCCCAGATGACATTGTGGTGGCCGAGGAGGATTCGGCTGAACTGAGAAAACCTGATCACTCGAGCCTCCTCAATCAAGTTACAGAATATATCCATGACTTCTTTCCGGGCGCCTCTTCCGACGAGATTTGCTCCTGGATCGAGCTCAGCTCTCATTTAACTCAAAACCGGTTCTGGACGCTGGATCCCATCGATGGAACCAAAGGGTTTCTCAGGGGAGATCAGTATGCGATCGCCCTTGCCCTGATTGAGAATGGGTCGGTGCAACTTGGCCTTATGGCGTGTCCCAATCTCTATGTAGATATCGACCATCCTTTTGGAGAGAAAGGATGCCTTTTTGTTGCGTCGAAAGGAAAGGGTTCATTCCAGATGGATAATAATGGTGTGAGCAAACGAACCCTCTCCGTTTCCAAAGTAAAGAGGCCCTCCGAAGCGATTATCACGGAAAGCGTTGAACCCGACCATGCCGATCATCTTACTCATCAACGTCTTGCCAAGAGATTGAATATTTCAAAGCCTTCTCTCAGAATGGATAGCCAGGCGAAATATGGGATTGTAGCAAGAGGGGAAGCAACTTTCTACATCAGGGTTCCGTCGTCCTCTGAGCCAGACTATAAAGAGAATATCTGGGATCATGCCTCGGGTGCGATCATTGCCGAAGAGGCAGGAGGGAAAGTGACGGACCTCTACGGCAAGCCTCTGGACTTCTCCGGCGGCATCAAGCTCGAAAGAAATCACGGCATCTTGGTGAGCAATGGGATTTTGCATGAGGTGATTCTAAAAGTCCTGGAGATGTGATAAGATTGTTAAAAGTCCAAAGGTTAGGGTAAAGAGGCCTGTTTCGTTCATCGGTTAGGTTGCTCGTCTTTAAATTATTTTGGCCGTAACCCTTTAACCATAGACGATACGGGCTTCGTAGCCTTCACCCCCAAACTATTCTCACCATTTATAAAGGGAGATTCAAATGGAAAGAGCTTTTGCAGAGGTGATCGAATCTGAAGTCCCAAGGGATTCTGTGCTGATTTCCGTGGGACTCCCGGGAAGTTGGAAAAGTCCGGTGATGGAAGAGATCGCAAAGAGGAAAGGCTTTCAGATTCTCCGGTCCGATCTGATCCGACTGGAGGTCCTGAAAGGTCAGGATATTTTTGATAACAAGGTGGCCTCCAGCCCGGAGAACAGGAAAAGAGTTTACGAGGAGATGTTTCGACAGGCGAAGGATGCTTTAGAGATGAGCAAAGAGGGACTGATCCTGGATGCAACATTCATTACTCAGGAGTTAAGAGCTCGAGCGGCTGAACTGGCAGAGAAGGCCGGACGGCCCTTTGTTATTTCAGAATGCGTCTGCTCAGAAGAGAAGTCGATTGAAAGGATTCTCAAAAGGACGAAAGAGAACTACGAGTCGAATGCCCTGACCAAAGAGGCC
This sequence comes from Thermodesulfobacteriota bacterium, assembly GCA_030024065.1. Next base: position 2,338 of record JASEIE010000102.1, on the reverse strand, counting down.
TACTTGAATAATAAAGCCCTGTTTGAACCGGTTGATATTGAGGATTTGAAGAAAAGGTTCAAGGCCATTCCGATCATCCACCTCGCCATTGACACGGAGTATAATACTCCTGCTGATTGGAAGATCAGAAGGATCGAGAAGAAATGATGAACGCCCCTCACCCTTCCCCTCTCCCCACGGGGGAGAGGGATGGGTGAGGGGGGAAGGTCCTATGGATATCCCGTCCCTGAAGAAAGCTCTCCTCAATCCGAACATTTATTCCGACCATCCCCGAACCGTGGGATTTAGCGAGACCCATATTTCCTTACTCTTTTTTACAGGAAACCATGTCTATAAATTGAAGAAACCGGTGGACTTCGGATTCCTGGATTTCACCTCTCTTGAGAAGAGAAGATACTTCTGCGAACAAGAGGTGAAGTTGAACCGGCGTCTCTCTCCAGATATCTATCTGGGGGTGGTGAAGATAACGCATGACCAGAACCGGATTTTATTGGATGGGGAAGGGGAGGCGGTGGAGTATGCCGTCAAGATGAAACAGATTCCCGAAGAGCTTCTGATGGATCAGTTGCTTAAAAGAGGGAAGGTTACCCCCGAGATGATCGAGAAGATCTCAGAGAAATTGGCCCTTTTCTACTCTATTGCAGAGACGAATGAAACGATCAAGAGTTTTGCGAAGCCGGAGCGGGTCAAACAGGATACAGATGAAAACTTTGAGCAGACAGAAAAGTATATTGATGTGGCCGTCTCAAAGGATGTTTATGATGTGATGAAGAAGAGGACGAATAACTTTTTTTGGGAGAAAAATGAGGTTTTTGATCAGAGGATTGCATCCGATCGAATCCGGGACTGCCACGGAGACCTCCGGCTGGAACATATCTTCTGGGGGAAGGAAATCTCCATCTTCGACTGTATCGAATTCAACGAGAGGTTCCGATATACCGATGTGGCTGCGGATATCGCCTTCCTGGCCATGGATCTCGATTACCATGGGCGAAGCGATCTTAACAAACCCCTGATCCGCACCTATATTGAAAAATCTGGAGATCGAGAAATCCTAAAAGTGTTCGATTTCTATAAGTGCTATCGAGCCTATGTCCGGGGAAAAGTGGAAAGTTTCCGTTTGGATGATCCCAATATCCTGGAAAAAGAGAAGAAGGAGGCCCTCTTAAGGGCCCAAAAGTATTTTCAGCTCGCCCACCACTACTCCCAAAGTTTTTGAATCACATTTCGTCTTTAACCTTTTCCAATTTAATTAGAATCTGCAATTAAATCTCACTTTGGCAGGCGAGGATTTCGCCAAAAAAGACACGGTGAAAGTCGCCCTTGGGATAAAACTGGGAGATGATCGGTTTTGCTATTTCTGATGAAACCAGATCATTTTTATGGACGACCTGGCATTCAAAATGGAGTACCCCCTCTTTGAGGATGGGTGTCTTCACCTTCGCCGAGGGAATTGGGGTGAGTTGTTTTTCCTTGAATTTGTCATAGTCCCTGCCTGAAACGGTCCCACAATACTGGACGACCTCCTTCAATCCGGGTGGCACAATATTCACCGTAAATTCCCCGGACTCTTCGATCAATCGGTAGGTATAGCGGGAAGGACGAACCAAGACTACAAAGATGGGCCTCTTCCAGATGATTCCAATTGTTCCCCAGCCGATGGCCATCACATTGGGCAGGCCTTCCTTCCCCTGACTGATGAGGAGCACCCAACTTTCATCAAAGGCCTTAATGACTTCCGTCGAATAGTTTCTGAAATCGACTATTTTTTTTGTCATGGTCAATTCTCCTTTGAAGCGGATATGGTTTTATTCCTGATGTTTCAGGATAGCAAAATTTGTCTTGCTAAACAAGAGGAAATTGAAGGGGTTAGAGTTCTCGATTCTGTCGTTCCCGTGCTTGCGCGCCAGAGCGCTTCAGCACGCAGGCGTGAAAACGGAAATTCAGAAAAGACAAATGAATTCCTGCTGGAGTTTGCCCCTAACCCAATATGGGGCGGGATGGACAAGAAGGCATAGCCCTATTTTGCAGGGGTTGAGACTTGCATTATGGACTTGGTTTCACTTAAGATAGGAAGGGTTCCTTCCCCATTATACACTCACAGGAAGGGAGATCTTTTATGTCTGAGCAACAGTTGAGCCCAAAGTACATGGAGGCAATCGCTTCGCTCGTCAACGAGTGCCCCTACTTCTCACTTCTCTCCATGAAAATCAGGAACCTTCAATGGGGGACATCACTTTTGGAGGTTCAGTTGGCGGAAAAGCACCTCCAACCTTTTGGGTTTGTTCATGGAGGAGTGATCGCTTCGATTGTAGATGCGGCCACTTTCTGGGCAGTC
>JASEIE010000101.1 GCA_030024065.1 Thermodesulfobacteriota bacterium | reverse complement strand
GAAGGCCTTAAAGTGACCAACTGGATTGAAAAATGAGTAAACCCCGTTAGAAATTCCAGCGGGGCATTAAACCCCGCTGGAATTTCTAACGGGGTAAAAGCGGTTCCCCGCTCTCGTAAAATAAGTCTGAATTTCTTCTATTGAAGTCTCCTCCCTTTGGTCTCCGACCCAGAGCGATCTCTGACCCGGAGGGCAAAGCCTGCCTGCCGGTAGGCAGGGGAGGCTGGGAGGGATTTAAGGCTGATTCATTTTCTGTCGGGCGAGAATTTCAGTGGTCCGGATCTTGTCCTTGAAGGCATTGTTTCGGTTTGCCTCTTCGATGCTGAGAGCCGTGTTGGTGTTGCCTGACCAGCGTCTGCAGAGGTAGAGGCTTTCATAGATCCTCCCGATCCGGTATTCCCGGGAGATTCGAAGCGCTGCTGCGTAATCCTCACCATAGCTCACGTTGTGAAAACCGATTTTTCGGATGAGACTGGTGTTGAAGGCCCGAGGGGCGCCCAGACCGTTGATGCGCAGGGCATTGTTGTGACCATTCTCATCGGTCCATTCTCGGTGGTCGATCAGGCCAGGGGCAATCTCCTTTAGCCTGGAATCGACGAGTGTATAGGAGCCGATCACCATGGCATGGTTGCCCTGACGTAGCCTATCAACCATCTTCTGAAGGGTGCGGCTGCCGCTGTAAAGATCGTCCGAATCGAGCTGAACAGCATAGCGTCCGCAGGCTTTGTTCTGAAGGGCCTCGTTCCAGCAACCACCGATGCCAAGAGCTACCTTTTTCGGGACGATGTGTTTGAGGGCAGAAGACTGCCTGGCGAGATCGGAGAGGATGGCCGTTGTTCCGTCTGTGGAGTGGTTGTCCACGATGATGACGTTGAATGGAAAATCGGTTTCCTGCGACAGGGCGCTTTTCACAGCCTCACCAACCGTTTCTTTTCGGTTCCGCACGGGAATGACGACAGAGGCCTCCACAGGGAAGGATTTCAATGTTTTCTCAACCTCCCTGAAGTTGGGTGGCAGATAAGCCTTGATCTTCTTCAAGTAATCTGTGAAGACGGTCTCCATTTCCTTCTGGAGGGCACGATTTTGGGGATCGACATAGGCAAATAACCTTTTACTGCCAGAAGGATCATCCGTCCTGATCACCGTATAGAGTGGCTCCTGCAGGTGATGTACAGCGTTGTCGATGGATATTTTCAGTCGAAGATCGTAGAGGCCGGCAAATTGAACGCCGGGTATTGCGCCGTATTTTTTCAGTGCCTTCCGGACGGCAGGGACAGACAAGAGGATCATGGCGCCGAAGTCAAAATCATCGCACACACTCCCCGGCTGATAGTCATTCAGCGGATGAAGGGTCTTTCCGTGTCCGTTTCCCTCATAGAAATCGGAATAGACCAGACCTGCTTTCGAGGACTCAGCCACACCCAGGATTCTCTCCAGGGCTTCAGGCTCGATCGAAATATGTTGAGCCCCCTGTAAGAGAAGAAGATACTTGGTTCGGATTCCGCCAAGAATCAGATGGAGAGTTTCATGTGACAGAAGGGGTCCGGCCACAAGAACACGACACCCAGGAATTTTAAGATGAACCGGCTCCTGACTGACGATCAAAACACGGTCGACCGGAGCTGACTTCGTCAGCGTCAGGGGAAGCAGGGTCTTCTCAAAGAAAAGTCCTGAGTTATGAGGGATAACCACGGAGAGAGGCTTCATTCTGATTGATAGAGTAATGACCAATATCAGCGGCGGCTATCAGCCGTCCGCGGGAGTGATATGATAAGTTAGGGGCTTTGCAGCTCAAGTACTTTTACCTCGGATTCGATTCGACCCTTAAATTTGTCCTTTTCCATCTCTAGATCGTATCGTGCCTGGAGGTTCAACCCAAACCGTTCTGAAAGGTTAAAATAACAAGATAGCCTTAAAGCCGTATTAGCACTAATGGAACGCTTGCCGTGAACGATCTCGTTTATACGACGGGCCGGGACATTGATGCGAATGTTATGTTGCCCTTGGCGATTGCCCGTAAGTTTCTCCAAGCGATTCCCTGGCGGTGTACGTAAGTCTTCTAATTTCTCCGCAGCATCAAGTAAGAGTAGCTTCCGTAGAGCGATACGGTAAACATCAGCAGGGAATCGAGCTGACCGTTGCCGTAGAAAAACCTTCTCAGTTTCTTTGCAACGAAAGCTCTTTATCATGAGTAGATATTAACGTGAGTCGGTATTATTGTAAAGCGTTATTACTTGTTGAATTTTAAGCACCTAACGATTGAGCTAACCAGCGGGAAAAAGCAGAGCAAAGCGACGCTTTTTCCCGTCCGTGTTGGGCGTGTTTGCGTTCATCGCAGCACGAACGCTTCATAGGCCCACACGATGCAAAGCGCTGCCAACACCAGCCAGATTACGATGATTACCGCGCCTGCAACCCGGCTCACGGGTTTTCCATTCTGTATGGTTTCCTGCGCCCGTGCTCGGCACTCGGCCAAGACTGAATGGGGGACCAACTTGATGGCCAAGGCAATACCCATTGGTATCAGGATGAAATCATCTATATAGCCAAGAACCGGCACAAAGTCTGGGATTAGATCAATAGGGCTGAAGGCATAAGCGACGATGCCAGCAACGAGAAGCTTTGCATACCACGGTGTTCTGGGGTCACGCGCAGCAAGGTAAAGAGCAAAGGTCTCCGCCTTGAGATGACGCGCACGTTGTTGCCATCGGTTACGGTGGAGCCGGGGCGGTCGCAGCCATCACTGCTCATGACGGAAGAACCAATCAAAGAAAAGGGGCTCAACATTTTTGATATGCCTGAATAGCGATGTCTGCCCCAAGCCCCAAGTAATTTGCGTCAACTATTTCAGAGATGGGGTTGAGGGGGTTTTCTGATGTTGGGGAGGGTAGGGGAGGGGAGGTAGAAAAAAGGGAGTAAGGATAAGAGGGGTAGAATAAAAACAATCCTCAAGGAAAAAATCACTCCCCATTGATCCGCCACCCACCCCAAGAGCATTGTTCCAACCCCTCCAATACCCATTGCTAACCCCAGGATGAGTCCTGAAGCCATCCCCAAATTCCGTGGCATATAACTCTGGCCCATGGCCATGGTGATGGCCGTGGAGGAACTGAGAACCAATCCCGCGATTCCCAGGAGGACCAGGGATGTTATTCCTGTAGTATAAAAGAATAGATACAGGAGAAACGGGGTTAAGCCCAAACTGAGAATGACTGTTCTTTTATACCCGTACCGATCTGCCAATACCCCTCCTACCAGACTACCGAACGTTCCAGCGAGTAAGTAGGTTGAAAGAAATTTTCCAACGATTAAGGGGTCTTTCTGGAAAGAATGGATAAAATATAACGGGACAAAGGTTTTGATGCTTAATTGTGTGGTCGAACGAAGTATTACGGTCAATAAAAGTAATGTCATCGGAAATAGCCCCGGTCGCGAGGAACCAGGAGGGAGTGAGGTTTTGGATTTATGTGGGGGAGGGCTTGTCTTGGCCCTCCAGGATGGGGTCGTTAGAAATATAATTGCCATGGCAATCCCGGGGGGGAGAAATAATAGAGACCCTTTTAACCCCAGATACTTAAAAAAGAGAGTTGCCAGGAGGGGCCCTACGGATAATCCCAGGCTTCCCCCAACGAGAAAGAAGGAGATCCCTGATGCCTTTTTCTCTCCGCTTAAAGAATTGACCGTCTTGAATGCTTCGGGATGATAGCTTCCCTGTCCAAGGCCGCCGAGGGCGGCAAAGAGTAAAACCCAGCCGTAGGAAGGACCAATCCCCAAAAAGCCAAGACCTAAAGAGGCAATGACACAACCCGTGGGAAGGAGCCACTTTGCAGACCAACGGTCCGAAAAATAACCGAAAACAGGTTGGATGACCGATGAGGTCACATTGAAAATGAGGACGATGAATGCCGTCATGGTATAGGAAAGAGTGAGAGATTCTTTAATAAAGGGCAGATATGCAGGGAGCGCTCCGGTGTTAATATCGGTAACAAAATGCCCTGCGGTTAAGAGAATGAGTGCCTTAAGATTCATCATGGTACGAAGATCGTATTGTTAATATGACCTGAGTAGTTGTATGGCCACGAGGATAAGAAAACCCCCAATGATTCTGCTAAAGCTCCCTTCATGGACACGGAGAAAAATTCGATTACCCCAGTAAAGGCCAAATATTAACCCGGGAATAGAAACAAGTGCATTAAATATTACTTTCTGGTCAAGGATACCAATCGATGTATAGACGATCACACGGGCTATCGAGGAGGAAAGAAAGATTGGAATCAGGACCTGGCGGAAAATCCGTTTTGGAAATTTTCGGCCAAATTGCCATACAAGAGGTGGCCCGCCAATGCCAAGAAGACCGGCACAGAACCCTCCCAGGAAGGTAAATCCCCCATCAGAAAGCGATGGGAGGGGAGGCAAAGAATGGGTGAGTTTGTATTCATCAACCTTTGCACGACGCAGAACAAACCATACGCCCAGGAGCAGGATGGTGAAAGCAATGAGAACCTTGAGCGGGGCGGGTGAGATAAATTTAAGGAAAATACTGCCGACCACGGATCCGATGATCATCAGGATCGTGAGGGGAAGCCAAAAACGGAACCCATCTTTGGACCAATCCATGCGCAGCATCAATGCCCCAGCTAAGACGTCTAAAAATGCGCTAATGGGTATAATGACCTGCACTGGCATAAGTAGTGATCCAAGGGCAATGAAGACGATGGCGGGGCCAAAGCCCGTCAGCGCTTTCACCAGAAAGGCAAAAAAAGCAATTAATGAGAGAAATAAATACTCGCTTTCGAACAAGTGAATCTCCTCTGAGGCATCATTATATAACCCTCCTTCCTGTGATGTGAAAGAGAATGGGATTGCCTCTAAAAAGTTTTTCTATCAAAAATAAATAGAACAGTCTTACCCCTACTGCCACCATTTAGTCATCCAAAATTTCGCCATCGGAGACATCTCTTTCTCCTCTTTTTGCTTCGTATCACCTGGTAGCTGGGGTGGGATATCCATCTTTTTTTATATCTTCGTAAAAAAATATAAGATATTATTTCCCAGATTACCCAATACTACAGCGAATCTTTTTGGGAAAAGGGCCAATGTACCAGCAAAAAGCGCTTCCGCTGCAACCGTCATGCCCGCGAAAGCGGGTATCCAGTGGTCTCTTGAGCCAATTTACCTCCCTGCCTGTGCGTTGCACGCAGACAGGCTGGATTCCCGTTTCCACGGGAATGACGAAAAAAGATTCGCTGTAGTACTAATAACCTTTGAATTAAAGCAGCAGACTATCCCCCGAGCCTAAAATCAAAAATTGTCAAGCCTGACATCTTAACTAAGCTCAAGAGATATCTGGAAAAAAGATGACCAAAGGCTTAGAATTTGAAGTAGCGCTCCCTTCTTCCTGTGGAGAGAAGACTCCGGCCTTTAAGTGGGAGAGCTGAAGGACTGACATGATCCTCATCCATCCTCCTGTTGCCAAATCGTGTGAACCTCCAGCAGGTATCGCCAGACTCTGCGGCGCCCTGGATCACCACGGAGTAAGATACAGGGCTATGGACGCAAATTTAGAGGGCCTCCTCAGCCTTCTGAAGAATCCCCCTGTATCACTCGATACCTGGACCTCACGGGCCCTTCGTCATCTTTCCGGACATCTCATCTCGCTAAACAGTTGGGACGCTTATAGGAATGAGGACCGTTATCGCCGGGCAATCAAGGATCTGAATCGGCTTCTTGAGATATCAGCCCGTTGCAGTCGTGTACGATTAGGTTTGGCGAATTATCAACACGAAGAACTCTCTCCGGCAAGGAGCACAGATCTTGTCAGAGCCGCAGAAAATCCCGAGGACAATCCCTTCTTTCCCTATTTCCAAAAACGGCTCATGGAACTTATAGAAAGCGAACAACCTTCTGTTATCGGATTGTCGCTGAACTATTTGAGCCAAGCCCTGTCTACATTTGCAATGATTGGTTTTCTCAGACGGGTGTACCCTGGGGTAAAATTGGTGTTGGGCGGAGGACTTGTGACTTCATGGATGAGAAGGCCTCATTGGCAAAATCCTTTTGAGGGTCTGGTGGATCATCTTGTGGCAGGACCAGGGGAAGTTCCTTTGCTTTCACTCATGGGGGTAAGGGAGGCCGGAGATATTCCTTATGCACCAAGTTATGATTCTTTCCCCCTCAAAGATTACTTTGCTCCCGGGCCCATTCTTCCCTACAGCGCTTCAAGCGGGTGTTATTGGAACAGATGTTCATTCTGTCCGGAAAGGGCCGAGGGAAATCCTTATCTTGCTATTCCTGTTGAGGAGGTAATCAGCGATCTTCTTCGCCTGGCGGATAGACATCAACCGGTTCTCATCCATTTGCTGGATAATGCGATCAGTCCATCACTGATGAAGGCCATCTCTGAACATCCTCCTGGTGTGCCATGGTATGGCTTTGTTAGGATTACTTGCCATCTCACCGACCCGGATTTCTGTCTGGCCTTAAAGCGATCAGGATGTGTAATGTTAAAACTGGGTCTGGAATCGGGAGACCAGGCTGTGCTCGACGATCTGCAAAAGGGGATCGATCTTGAGGAGGCTTCGTCAGCGTTAAAGAACCTGAAAAACGCAGGGATTGCCGCCTATGTCTATCTTCTGTTTGGGACCCCCGCAGAAGCCCTGACAGAGGCCCGAAGGACCCTTGCATTTGTCGTTAAACATCATGATTGCATTGGTTTCCTGAATCTTGCCATCTTCAATATGCCGATCTACGGGACCGAGGCCCAGCAGATGGAAAAAAAAACCTTTTATGAAGGGGACCTCTCCCTTTATGCGAGTTTCGATCATCCGAAAGGGTGGAGCCGGCATTTGATCAGGCAATTCTTAGACAAGGAATTTAAGAGACACCCTGCCATCGCATCGATTTTGAGAAGAGACCCACCTGTATTTACCTCCAACCACGCCCCCTTCTTTTGTGATGGATTCCAAATACCCAATCCCACGTGATGCGAATTAGGCGGAATACCTGCTACAGCTTCAACAAGTCCGATGTGTTGAAGCTCAGACCAACAGGGCAATCTGGTCGAATTCTTTTATCTGTTAAGAAACTATTCTGCAAACCGTGTGAAATTGAGTATGGCGTTCCCAGAATTCGTTGGTATTTTTACCGGATGATACCTATTGACAAATGTAATACGTTTATTTATCCTTATTTTATCTGAGGTGATCATATGGATAGGCATGAAAGCGTGGAATGAAAAATATAACCTCTATCAGGTGGACAGATAAAAGCACAGATCATATTGCCCGACATGGGATCAGACCCCAAGAGGTAGAAGAAGTATGTTTCAATGAGTATGACATTCCATTTATCAGGTCAGGCAGGGAAGACCTTCATTATGTTTTTGGAAGAACTTATTCTGGAAGATTTCTTTTTGTTGTAGTCAGATTTATAAGACAAGGAGAGGTAAGGGTTGTCACAGCAAGAGATATGAACGAATGGGAGAAGACCTATTTCAAGACAAGAGGTAAATAATTATGAAAAAAATATCAAAATTTAAGACCGATGAGGAAGCCGCAAGGTTCTGGGAGACTCATAGCTTTGGAGACTATTACAGGGATACAAAAGAAACGGAGATAAGATTCATAAAAAAACCGAAGAAGGCAATTGCAATAAGGCTCGATCCGGATGATATTAAATCGGTTGGGATTATCGCTCAGCGTAAAGGATTAAGCTACACCTCCCTTCTACGAATGTGGATTAAAGAACACCTGACAAAAGAAAAAAGCCGTATGACTTAATTAGGAATTGGATTGTTCTAAAATAACCGAGCAAGATATCTATGAGATTGAAAGAGAAGATAGTTTCCGAGAAGAAATTATTTAAAACCGTCTTTGACCTTGATTCATCTTTCAATGCCTGACACGCCATCTGCCTTTACACGGCGAAAGCCGGAGCCCAGATAGGAAAGGGATAATTCCTTTTGAGTGAAGAGGTATTTGAACCAAACCTGACAAGCAGCGATACGCCGGATAAGGGGGAAAAGCCATGAAAGCCTTAGATACTAAAGTTGTTGACGAGATCGTGAGGCGCGTTACAAGCGCCGTTCATCCGGTTCGGGTGGTTCTTTTCGGCTCTGCCGCCCGGGGAGAAATGGGGCCGGGGAGCGACGTGGATTTGCTGATCGTCGTCCCGGACGGGACCCGCCGCCGGGATGCCTCACGCAAAGCTTTTCGCGCTCTCTCGGGGCTTGGCATCGCAAAAGATGTAATCGTTGTGACCGAAAGCGACGTCAAAGAGTTCGGAGAAAATCCATCGCTCGTGATCAAACCGGCCCTCGAAGAAGGACGGGAGGTGTACAATGCCGCAGGATAGGCCGGTGCCGGGTTCGGCGGAGGATTGGCTGGCGAGGGCTGAAGGCGATCTGGCCCTTGCCCGGGCCCTTTTGCCTGAGGGGGCCTTCTATGAGGATCTCTGTTTCCATGCTCAGCAGGCTGCGGAAAAGGCCATTAAAGCCATATACCAGCACTGTGGCAAACGTTTTCGGTATACCCATGACCTGGATGAGTTAATCACAGGGCTTAAGAATGAGGGCATCTCCGTACCGGGCGAAGTTATGGAGGCCGCTCTGCTGACTTCTTACGCGTGGGAGGCTAGGTACCCCGGTCTGAGTGAGCCGGTAACAGTTGAGGAATACCGTGAGGCGCTTCGTCAGGCGGAACTTGTCGTGAGTTGGGCAGTAAAAGTGATAAAAGAATCCCTTTGAACGGGATAAGCTGTAACTTACTAATCAGTGCATAATTGTATGGACAGTGCGGTTCATTTAAGCCGTTCGTACTGAGCCCTTCCTTCGATTTCGCTCAGGACAGGCTCTGTCGAAGCATGAACGGCGCAGCTACTCACCCTTCGACAGGCTCAGGGTGAACGTTCTTTGCCTAACTGAGCAGCATTGGGTTGGACAGGAAGCAACAATGGGCAAGGTCTCTGATTATCTCGCAGCGTTGATCCGCAAACAGGTCGACGATCACGGTATACCTGTCTGGTGTGGCAAATGATCAACTTCTAAGGTTAATTGAAGCAGGCATAAAGGATTGGAGTCGAAGACTAACCTTGTAAAGACCAGCTTTTCAGGGAAGTGATCGAGAATTTGAGAAAGACTAAATCAGGAAAAGAAATACTTTATTACGATTGCCTGCCCCTCATTCTTTGCGGAAATTAGCAAAATAGAAAACAACGTTACCATTAACACGGTTCCCTTACTTTTTCACCAACTCAACCCTTCGGTTCTTGGCCCTGCCTTCTTCTGTCTTGTTGTCAGCAATGGGCTTTTCCTGTCCATGACCTGCTGTACTTAGGCGTTTTGCATCAACGCCCTGGGCGACTATGGCTGCAACGACTGCCTTTGCCCGTTCATCGGAGAGCGTCTTGTTCGACTTCGGGTTACCCACATTGTCTGTATGCCCTTCCACACTTATATTCAGTTTAGGGTTAGCTTTCAGCATCTGAACGATCTGGGCAATAATTGACCTGGATTCAGGTTTAATGGTTGACTTGCCGGTATCAAAGTTTATGTAAAGGGCAATATGCCCCTCACGGTTGAGGGCATCGAACATGTCACTTGCCGTGACGTCCTGTTTCATGGCCTCCTTAGCCACGACAGTTAGGTAGTAATCATTCCCATCATTGAAAGGCGCCACCTCAATCCAAAGCTCATTGCCTCCCTTCGTGACCTTTCCAACCATCATACGACCGCCGCAGTTTTCCGCGCAGTCAGCGCCCGAACACTGCCCCTCGAATACAATGGTGCCTCCCATACTCTTGACGGAATTCGAATAGTTTCGTGAAATCTGAAGCTCGCTGGACTGCTTTGCGCTTTCTTTTAAGGTATACGCCCTGAAATACTTTTTCCCCTCAATTGTAGTGCAATTCTTGCCGTTATAAAAACGGTAATCAGCGAACTCTTGATCTGATGCCTCAATAATCTTATGGCTCGGCATCCCGGTAAAATAGGGTGTGTCCTTGAATTCAGATTGAGCCCCTGCCATAGAGAACGCTCCAAAAACGATGAGATAAATAAGGCCGATCCTCCAGACTTTTTTTGTCTCGTTGCCCATATTCCCTCCTTTAAGCAAAATTTGCCTCCCGGATCTACGTTATCTCTCTCAGACCCGCTGTCGTATCCCATTTTCCTCTTAAGGAAAAGTCAACAGTCCCGGGGAAAACTTCAGACTTATGAACGTAGGACAAGTCCTGCCCTGCGCTTTCATCTCTAGCGAGTGAGGGGCACGTGGAGTACCTCACAAAGACTTCCACGTTGGGTAAAACCCTGGTTGGTACCCCCGATTATTAGAAGGCCCGATTGCCGGTGCCTTTTCCAATGTTATTGCTTCCCATCATGCAGAGCGAGGATAAGGGCAACGGTGCAAATATGCGGTCTTCATTGGCCTGCTGACGCATTACTTGCAGTCCCCGATGCGGCGACCCTTCATCTTTGCCGTTGAGTTCATCACCTGTCCGCCCTTCTCCGTGATTTTCGTCTTCTGGCTTCCCGAATAGGTGGTCCCATTGTAAGTGATATCCCCTTCACTCTCAATGACCGAATCTTTCTCCGTGCACTTAGCCTTCCAAACCACCTTATTGCCGGTAATTTTCTGTTCAAGGATCTTGCAGTTCCCCTTATTCTCCGACGACTGGGGAACAAGATCCTTCTTCGTCATACACTGCGTCGTTGTAAAGGGCATGGCAGGAACCCCGGGCATACCCTCCATCTTCACTTCCATCGTATGTTCCCACATGCCTTCCTTCATATCGATTGCCCGGGCTTGCGTAGGAACAAAAAACACTCCGACACAGAACATAATCCCGAGAGGCAAACAAAAATACTTTGCTTTCATATGATCCTCCCAAATAGTCTTTTCCAAAGAAATTGGCTAACCATACCAGGATGTATGAATAATTGTCAAGAAAAAATGGGAGGGCTCCAGGGTGAATTCATTCTACCTCGAAACTTTAAATGAATCCACTTGTTGCAAGAAAAACTGGACAACCGTCTCCAGATGAGTTATAAAGGAACGTGGTTATACTTCATTCGGAGGGTGACGTTTTGAATTTGGGAGAGATTCTTGTCCGGCCCGTTCGTCCATTCGAAGAGCAGCGTTATCAGGAACTGATGCAGGAGCATCATTACCTGGGCTCCTTGGCTAAGATCAGCGAAACTCTCCGGTACGTTGCCACCTGGCGCGATCAATGGATTGCCCTTCTGAGCTTTTCCGCCTCGGCTTTGAAGTGTGCTGCACGGGATCGTTGGATCGGGT
>JASEIE010000100.1 GCA_030024065.1 Thermodesulfobacteriota bacterium | reverse complement strand
ATGAACGGCGTGGCTGCGCACCCTTCGACCTGTCTGCCAGGCACAGGCAGGCAAGCTCAGGGTGAACGGTGAAAGTTTCTCTGAACAATATTAGGGTTATGGAAGATTTTAGAAGAGTATGTCTTCTCAATTATGGACTGATTAATAAATTGCTCCATTTCGATGACATAAAATACAAAAATCCGCATTCTAAAGCTTTGGAAGCATTTCTGATTGGGGGACTAATGCTCTTCCATTTCAAAGAGCTAAAGTGTTACCAAAATGAGAGAGGTAGATGAGGGATATCGATATGGAGAAGCGAAGTCTAAATTTGTTAATGGGAATATTCCTGTTCCTCCTCCCTTTCTTTTCCCCGGCCTTCCTCGATGCCTATCCCCCGCCTTTTAAAAATATGAGCTTCCCCAGACTTATTGAGACAGGAGAACTGACTCCTGTCGTGGATCATCCTTCCGTTCGCATCATCGATATGCGAAGCTCTCTGCTCGATTATCTCAAAGGCCATATTCCGAATGCGGTCTATCTCCATTTCGAAAACCTCCAGGTTCCCAGAAATGGGATTCCTGGCCAGGGGCCGGATCGGATCTTCCTGGAAAAATTGGTGGGAGACTATTTAAGTGTCTCCAATCCCATGTGGGTCATCCTCTATTCAGAAAAGTCGAACCCCAATGCCACCTTTCTCGCATGGATCCTCGACTATTTGGGACATAAAAAAGTCGGGGTCGTGAATGGAGGATGGGAGAAATGGACGATTGAGAAGCTTCCCATCACTCAAGCTTTTCCTACCCTCCAGCCCAAAAAATTCTTCGGTAAGGTCAAGCGCGAAAGCCTGACTGAAAAGAGATGGGTTCGGGATCATCTCCCCACAAAAGGGGTCGTGATCGTCGATGCCCGACCTCCAAAACAGTATAGTGGCGAGGAGGGTGAAGATATCCGGAGAGGACACATTCCTGGAGCGAGAAATATATTCTGGGAGACGACCCTCGAGGGGGATGAGGTGAAGGTCTGGAAGAAGAGAGAGGATCTGGAGAAACTATTTGCTGAATCTGGAATCGAGAGGGACAAAGAGATCATCGTCCACTGTCGTACCGGAAGAGAAGCCAGCCATCTTTACTTCACATTAAAATATGTTCTCAGGTTTCCTGCCGTTCGTCTCTATCGAGGATCCTGGGTGGAGTGGTCCGCCGATCGAAACATGCCAATAAAAATTGGAATGGACCCTTAACGATCCTCATCCATTTGTGGCACAAAACTTGCTGAATGCCAGAGATACTGAACCAATTTCAGCCAAATAACGGTAAGACAATATAATTGATGGATAAAGCCCGGAACAAATTTGAACAATTTCTTACAAAATTGCATCATGGTCTATGTCGTCGGTTTTTTGGGGCTTGACAAGAACAAAAGATCTATGCCATCTTTTTAAATATTTTTCTCTTTCGCCCTTTTCCAGATCTTCTCATTCTTTCGGGAGGAGTACTTATCATGCACAAGATCCTTTGCTTGGGGTTGATCCTGTTTTTCTCCTCAGCATGTTTACCCCGCATCCATTCCCCCTCCTCAAAAAACCATCTCGACATCCCCTTCAGTGAAGAGAGAAAACCCTCTCTCTTCACCCAATCCGAACTAGAAGAACTTTTTTCTCATCAACCTGCCCCACCTCAGGTGGACAATCCTGCGGTCCCCTCTTTCTCATCAATGGAAAATCAGGTGGTTGCCCAGCGTTTAGATCTTCCCATCAGCGATGAATCCAACGACGATTTCAATCTCGAAATTTTTTCCGGAGATCAACAGAAGGGGAAGAAAGGCTTCGACATCCCTATCGTCATCAATGAAAAAGTGGAACATTTTCTTCACTATTTTCAAACCATGGCCAGAAACAGTTTTTCCAACTGGCTCGCCCGGTCCGAAAAATATATCCCTTTCATGAGGGAGGTTTTGAAGGAGAAGGGCCTTCCCGAAGACCTGGTCTATCTTTCAATGATCGAGAGTGGATTTAACCCTTACGCCTATTCAAGGAGCAAGGCCATGGGGCCCTGGCAGTTTATCTACCTGACCGGGAAAAGATACGGTTTGAAGTCAAACTGGTGGGTGGACGAGAGGAGGGATCCCGAGAAATCAACGATCGCCGCCGCCGGATATCTGAAGGATCTCTATGATATGTTCGAATGCTGGTACCTTGCCGCCGCCGGTTATAATGCGGGGGAGAACAAGATCGCCAATGGAATGAAACGTTACCGGACGGAGGACTTCTGGGAATTGACCAAATATCGATACCTGAAGCAGGAGACCAAACATTATGTCCCCCAGATGATCGCCGCCGCGCTCCTGGCCAAAGACCCTGAAAAATATGGATTCATTGGCATCGAATACCAGGAACCCCTTCGTTACGATAAGGTAAGGGTTCCCCCTGCCATCGATCTCCGGCTCATTGCAAAAGCCTGTGAGATCACGGTTGAGGAGTTGAAAGAACTTAACCCTGAATTGCGGAGATGGTGCACTCCCCCTGATGTTCCGGAATATGAGATTAAAATTCCTTTTGGGAAGCAAGACCTCTTCCTGAAGAATTTTGAATCCCTCCGCCCCGGAGGAAAGACTTCATTCAAAACTCATATCGTGAAAAAGGGAGATACCCTCCAGCAAATCGCCCGTCTTTACAGGGTCGAATTGGAACCGATCTTGGAGATTAACCGTTTGGAAAAGAGAAGCCGCTTATCGGTCGGTACGAACCTTCTCATCCCCCTCCCGAAAGAGAAGGAGAGCAAATCCGGTCCACTGGCATCGAAACCATCCGGTGAAAAAGGCAGGCCTTCTGGTTCAGAAGAGATCACCTATATCATCAAAAAGGGGGATACCCTGTGGAGCATTGCCAATGAAATGGGGGTCAATATCGGCGCCCTCAGCGCCTGGAATAAACTCCATCCGGAAACAAAGCTCATGCCGGGAGACCAACTGAAGATTAGGGTGGCAACGGGTGAAAATCTTTCCGAAGCTTCTCAGGACGAAAACGGAAAGAAAGAGATCATCTATGTGGTGAAAACAGGGGATTCTCTCTGGAGTATTTCGAGTAAATATAATGTGAGTATATCAGAGATCAAGAATTGGAACAATCTTGACGGCAACGATCGAATCTATCCCTCTGACAGATTGAGATTGAAGGTAGGAGGGTCAAAACCTTAAACTTTAAACTGAGCCTATCCCTGAAAACCCTTCCTGTCCATTTTAGCAACACCTCTTAAATCCTCTCATTGAAATAGTCGGATCCTCACATCTCTCCAATGGATGCACACCTTTCTTCTTCCTTGTGAATTCTTCCGCCCCCGTTGTTAATAGGCAAGACTTTAGCCCTGCTTCGGGCGGGAAAATAAGCAATCCTGGAATGACAGGAGACAAAAGGTTTAGAACGACGGAAAATCATACCCAATTTTGACTTGACAAAGACGCACTTTTTTTGTATACGGTATACACTAAAATCTCTTTTCGAATGTCTCATCGGAATCAATGGATAAGTACTGAAATTTTAATAAGTTACAGCCATTGAAATTCAAATTTGTGAAATACAATTTGTGAAATACTTCTTGACAAAGGAAGGAGGCGATGATAGAAGTTTTTTCTGTCCAAAAAGGTTTAACCTTATCGAAGGAGGGAGATTATGTATCCAGGAATTAAAAAGTATCCACATATTTTCAGTCCGATCAAGATTGGCAAATTGGAGATTAAAAACCGGATTAAGTATGCCTCCACAGAGACAAATTTTAATTATCGGGATGGGTATGTCTCTGATAAAGAAGTGGCTTATATGGAGGCTCAAGCCAGGGGCGGTGCAGGCATCGTCACCTCTCAGGGAGCCTTCACAGATTCTACAGGTGAAGGCAAAGGTTATGTGGGGATGATGGCTATCTGGGATGACAAATTTATCCCGGGCCTCAAAAAGATCGCAGATGTCATTAAGAAACATGATTCAATTGCCTGTCTTCAATTGATGCACTGCGGTCGTGTGGGAGGAATCGAACTTCCCTATACGGCTGGCCCCTCCAATGTCCCTCAGAAGCTCCCCATCTTCAGACCTCCTAAGGAGATGACAAAAGAGGAGGTCCAGACTTGCATCCAGGAACATATCGATGGAGCAGTCAGGGCAGTCGAAGCCGGCTTCCAGATCGTTGAGGTTTCGGGAATCGTGGGTTACCTCATCTCAAATTTCATTTCGGCTTATACGAACAAGCGCACAGACGAATATGGGGGTGACATCCATGGTCGGTCCCGGTTCATGCGGGAGATTATCGAAGGGATTCGAAAGGCGGTTCCTTCGGAGGTGTCCATCGGAATCCGTCTCTGCGGGGAGGAATTACTGGATGACCGGGGTGGAAATACACCGGAAGAGAGCCTCGAATCGATCGAGATCGCCGAGAAGGCAGGGATCGACTATTTGAGCGTCACGGCGGGTTGGCAGGAATCTCCTGTTTCGGTTATCTCCCGGGATGTTCCCATGGGGAACTGGCTCTATATTGCGGAGCGGATGAAGAAGAATATTAAAGTTCCTGTCAGTATGGCCTATCGTCTCTTTGTGCCGGATATCCCGGAAAAGGCCGTTGCAGAGGGGAGACTCGACCTCTGGGAGATGTGCCGGCCCATGATCGCTGACCCGTTCCTCCCCAAAAAAATCATGGAAGACCGTCAGCAGGATATCATCCCCTGTATCGCCTGCAATGTCTGCCTGGCCCGGTTATTCAGAGATTCAGAGCTCTGCTGTACCGTCCGGCCTTCCCTCGGACATGAGGGCGAAGTGGAATGGGGTTTCTATGGCTTCCAAAAATCAAAAACGAAGAAGAAGGTGATTGTCGTTGGATCAGGGATTGCAGGTCTTCAGGCTGCAGCCATCGCTGCGGAAAAGGGCCATGATGTTACCGTCTATGAGAAGAACGATCATGTGGGTGGACAATTCTCGGCAGCAGCCCATGGCCCATGGGGTGATAATGAATTCCAGCGGATGGTCGATTATCTCAAGGTCCAATGCGACAAACATGGTGCGAAGATTGTCCTTAAAACCCCTGTGACGAAAGAATTTCTCGAGAAGGAAAAAGCAGACTCCGTCATCATCGCCACAGGAGCTACCCCTGACAGATCCATTCCTGGCAGTGACAAGAAACATGTCGTTTCGCTTTTCGATGTCCTGGAAGGAAGGGTAACACTGGGCGAGAATGTGGTGATTGTGGGTGGTTCTGGTGCAGCCATTGCCACGGCTCTCTATATCATTGATAAGGGGAAAAACAATGTCTCCATTGTGGATAAACCGAAAAAATTCGGGACGGATGTCAATCCCTCTTATATCTGGAGATATATGAAGAAACTGAAGGAGGGAAAAGTGGCCCAGGTTGTCCTGAGCACAGTAAAGGAGATCCGGGACAAAGAGGTGCTTGTGGAGGGACCGGATAAGAAGGAGACAACCATCCCTGCTGACTCTGTTGTCCTGGCCAATCTCGTTCCGAACAAAGAAGTCGCCTATGGTAAATATGCAAAAGACCTTTATATGATCGGAGATTGTATCACCGTCCGCAGGGGGACGGCAGCCATTCGGGATGGCTACAGGATGGGGATGAGGGTCGACTTCCTGCCCTATCAGACCTATCATCGAATCAAATATTAGGAGGATTCAGAAGATGCAGAGGGCTCAAACGACACAGAGGACCCAAAGATTTTTCAATGGTCAATTACCAGTGGTCAATGATCATTGTTCATTGATAATTGACAATTGATTTTTTCCATCTGAATCCTTTGTATCCTTTGAATCGTCAAAAACATAAAATAAAAAGGAGAAGCCTATGGTACCCCATGTCGTAGTTTCCAAATGTACAGGTTGCGGAACATGCATAAGGGAATGTCCGGAGCAGATCATCGGTCTGGTGAAAGATAAGGCAGCCATCCTGACCGATCTCTGCGTGGAATGCGGAATCTGCGCCTTTCTCTGCCCTTATGTCGCCATGGTCAATGAAGTTTCCTATGGAGGTTACGAGTCCGGAAATACAGCTTTTATCTCAAAAAGATAGTCTTACCCACCGGCGCTAAGAAAAAGAGAGGAGGAATCCCATGAAGGTAAATAAGATCGATCATATCTGTATCGCTGTAAAGGACCTTGAGGCAGCGCGAAAAGTCTGGGAACCCATTCTTGGGAAACCAAGGCCCGATGATCCCTATGTGGATGAGCCCGAGAAGATCAGGGTAGCACGGTATTGGCTGGGAGAAGTGGGCTTTGAACTAATGGAGTCCACCACCCCTGACGGCGATGTGGCCAAATTCGTCGAAAAAAGGGGAGAGGGCGTCATGATCGTCGGGTTGAATGTAGACAATACCGAAGAGGCCGTGAATGAACTAAAGGCAAAAGGTTATAAATTCATTGGTGGATTGAGACCCTTCCGGGGCTGCAAATTTGCCTTTGTCCATCCCAAAGATGTCAACGGAGTGCTCCTCGAACTGATTGACTATCCATGGGATGAATTTAAGAAAAAATAGTTTTATTCAGACGTTAATTCTTTCTAATAAAGGATAAAAGGCAAAAAGGCGCTCTGGTTCTTCATCGGGGTGCCTTTTTTGTGGCCGCTTCAAAAACCAAAAACTCCTTGACAACAGAATCAATTATTGATATTTGGAAGCTTAATTTTTTAATTAGGTAGCCAGACGGTTAAATCCTAAAATCAATGGTGGGAGAAGAGGAGGTGATGATGGAGCTTTACTGAATTTAAGGGAACCTTTCAAAACAGAAGGAGGAGATTATGAAAGAATTCAAAGTTTTTTTAAGAGAAGATGAAATTCCGAAGCAATGGTACAATATTCAAGCAGATTTACCCACACCCCTTCAACCACTCATCCACCCTGGCACGGGACAACCAATCGGACCCCAAGATCTGGCTCCTGTCTTCCCCATGAACCTCATTGAACAAGAGGTAAGCACCCAGCGCTGGATCGATATCCCGGAAGGCGTGATGGAAAAACTTCTCATCTGGAGACCCACTCCCCTTCATCGAGCCTACGCTTTTGAGAAGGCTCTGGGAACCCCAGCAAGGATTTACTACAAAAATGAAGGGGTAAGCCCTCCAGGAAGTCACAAACCCAATACAGCCATTGCACAGGCTTATTATAACAAAGTCTTCGGGATCAAACGGATCGCGACCGAGACAGGAGCTGGACAATGGGGAAGCGCCCTCAGTTTTGCCTGTTGCCTCTTCGGTTTGGAGTGCAAGGTCTATATGGTGAGAATCAGTTATGATCAAAAACCTTATCGACGTCTAATGATGAACACCTGGGGAGCAAACTGCGTTCCCAGCCCGAGCAAAGATACGAATGCAGGAAGAAAAGCGTTAGAGCAAAATCCGGATCATCCAGGCAGTCTTGGGCTTGCGATCAGCGAAGCTGTTGAAGATACTGTTACATCTAAGGAAACCCGGTACTCACTGGGAAGTGTTTTGAGCCACGTGCTCATGCATCAAACGATTATCGGCCTTGAGGCAAAGAAACAGTTGGAGAAATTTGGGGAGAAGAAGGTCGATGTGGTGACAGCTTGTGCTGGTGGAGGGAGTAATTTCGGAGGCATTGCCCTTCCTTTTGTCCTGGACAAGATTAATGGGGCTAATATCACAATTGTTCCTGCGGAACCAACCTCGTGCCCTACCATGACTAGAGCCCCCTTTGTCTACGATCACGGCGATACAGCCGGTCTTATACCCTGGGCTCCCATGTACAGCCTCGGACATACCTTCGTCCCACCGCCCATCCATGCCGGAGGTTTGCGGTATCACGGTATCTCCCCTCTCCTTAGCCAATTGATTGTCGAGGGACTCATTGAACCCCGGGCTTATAATCAATTGGAGTGCTATGCTGCCGCTGTCCAATGGGCGAGAACGGAAGGAGCCATTCCTGCTCCAGAAACCAGTCACGCCATTTGCACGGTGATTGAGGAAGCAAAAAAAGCAAAAGAGGAAGGGAAGGAGAAAGTCATCCTCCTGAACTGGAGTGGACATGGCCTAATGGATTTGGGTGGCTATGATTCCTACTTCAGTGGAAAACTGGTTGACTATCCATTGCCAGAGGAAGAAATGAGGAAATCCCTTAAGGCCATTGAAGGATTTCCAAAGCCAAAGATGATGCGCAAGGGAAAACCGATCTAAACTGATCAGAATCCTACGGGCCTTCTGTGCCCGTAGGATTTTTATTTGATTGAGCTTGTGCCGAATTCCTCAAAGTCCACCTTAAGCAACCATGATTGAAGAATATGATGCATTAATCCTTCGCTGCCCTCAATTAGGTGGAGAAATTCCATTTAAATACTGTCGCACTGTCAACGAAGACCTTCCGTGCCGGAGGATTGTCGTCTGTTGGGAGTTTAGAATAGAGATATCAAAATTTTTGGGCGAACATTATTCGATGGACCAAATCCAACGTGCCTTGGCGCCTCCGACCAAGACAAGGCTCGATACCATTCTCGACCTCATCGAAAAAGCCAAAAAAATAAAAGAGGAAGAGGAATAAACGAATGTTAATTTCGGAAAGGTTGAGGAAAATCAAACCTTCTGGAGTAAGGCGAATCTTTGATCTCGCCCGCCAGATGAAGGATCCCATCAATCTGAGCATTGGAGAACCCGATTTCGATATTCCGGAGCCTCTCAAAGAGGAGGGGATTGATTGGATCCGTAAGGGGTTCAACAAATATACCCCCACACAGGGCATCCCTGAATTGAGAGAGAAGATCGCCTCCCATCTCAAGAACAAGAGCGTCCATTTTGAAGAGGTGATGGTGACAGCAGGGGTAACCGGTGGTTTATTGCTGGCCAGCCTCGCCCTCATCAATCCGGGGGATGAGGTCATCATCCCGGATCCATTTTTTGTGATGTATGAATATCAGGTCCTTCTGATGGGAGGTGTTCCTGTCTTTGTGGATACCTATCCTGACTTTCGTTTGAGGGAAGAAGAGTTCGTCAGCAAGATATCGAAGAGAACCAAATTCATCATCATCAACAGTCCGAATAACCCGACCGGAGCCATCTATCCAAAGGAAGATTTGATGATGGTCGTCAGGATTGCCCGTGAGAGGGATCTTCTCATTCTCTCGGACGATATCTACGATAACTTTGTTTTCGATGCCCCCTCCTGCCCCTGCATTGGACAACGCTATGAAAACACGTTGACCTTTGGCGGTTTCTCAAAGGGCTGGGGAATGACCGGATGGAGGCTGGGTTATGCGGCAGGCCCTAAGGAGATCCTCCAACAGATGATCACCCTTCAACAATATACCTTTTCCAGCGTCAATTCCTTTGCCCAGAAGGCAGCGATCAAAGCCCTCGATTTCAATGTGGAGGATTACATCCAGCGGTATAAGAAGAAGAGGGATTTAATTTATGAAGGGCTAAAGGAAAAGTTTCGTGTTCAGAAACCACAGGGGGCTTTTTACATCTTTCCGGAAGTCCCCGGAGGAGATGGAGAGGCCTTTGTGGAGCGAGCCGTTCAAAACAATCTCTTTATCGTCCCTGGCAGTATCTTCTCCAAAAGAAATACCCATGTCAGGATCTCTTTTGCCGCATCAGAAGAAACCCTCTTGAAAGGAATTGAGGTCCTCAATCGAATCAGTTAAAATTTGATTAAAAATGGCCTCTCTGATTACCTGAGCTTTGGAATTTGGCATTTTTCAATAAAGAGGTGATGATGTCAGATAAAGATGAAAAGGTTGTTCTCGGAAACGAAGCCATTGCCAGGGGGATTGTGGAGAGCGGATGCCACTTCTTCGCAGCCTACCCCGGAACGCCAAGTTCTGAAATCCTTCCGGCTATCGTTCGTTTCAAAAAGGAGAACAACTTAGATATCTATGTGGAGTGGTCCACCAATGAGAAGGTGGCCTTTGAAAATGCACTGGTCGCCTCTTACACAGGGAAGCGGGCTGCTGTGGCCATGAAACAGGTGGGGTTAAATGTTGCCATGGATCCACTGATGAGCGCCGCCTATATCGGGACGATCGGAGGCTTTGTCATCATCAGTTGCGACGACCCCGGACCCCACTCTTCCCAAACCGAACAGGATACCCGTTTTATGGCCATGTTTGCAAAGGTTCCTGTCTTTGATCCCTCAAGCCCCAGAGAGGCGCAGGAGATGCTGCCCATCGCCTTCGATTTATCGGAAAAATATCAGCTCCCTGTTATTCTCCGTCCAGTGCTGAGGGTCTCCCATGCCCAGCAGACCGTCACTTTCAAACCCATTCGCAGGATTGAGAGAAAGGCCGATTTTTCACGCAATCCCCAGCGATGGAGCGCCACCCCCAGATTCCGTCTCATCCTCCACAAGCAGCTCAATGCAAAGCTTAAAAATATTGGAGAAGAATTCAACTCGTTGACCTCTCTCAATTTCATTGAGCACTATCGGGAGAAGGCTCACTTCGGAATCATCGCCGGGGGCATCGCCTATGCCATGGTGCAGGATACTCTTTCTGAATTGGATTTGAAGGAGGAGATCCCGGTCCTCAAAATAGGAACGCCCTACCCCTTTCCCGTTGAAATGGTGGAAGCCTTCATTGAGAAATGCGACCATGTCCTTGTCCTCGAAGAAACCGAACCCGTCATCGAGTTCCAGATCCGGGATAAGTCAAAGATCTATGGACGATTGGATGGAACCGTTCCCAGCGAAGGAGAGATGCTTCTGGAGATCGTCACCCAGATCATATCCAACCTCTGTAGAAAGTTCTCCATCCCTGTGCCGGAAATGACTTCAACCGCATTCCTTGAGAAGATGGTGGCTGAACTTGGACTTTCCATCCGGCGGCCAACCCTCTGCTCGGGCTGTGCTCATCGAGCTTCCTTCTTTGCTCTGAAGCGCGCCTTTCCCAATGGCATCTTTCCCAGTGATATCGGATGTTACACTCTTGGAATGAATTTGGATGGCGTCGATACCTGTCACGACATGGGGGCTGCCATCACCTTTGCCAGCGGCCTCTACCAAGCCTATCATCAAGATGGCAAAGAGATTCCCATCATTGCCACCATCGGAGATTCGACTTTCTATCATTCGGGGGCCCCGGGGCTTTTGAATGCTGTCTACAATGGGGCTAAATTTATTCTCGTCATCCTTGACAATTCCATTACAGCAATGACGGGTATGCAACCCACTCCGGAATCCGGAGTGACGGCTGATGGCCATCTCGGCAAGGCCCTCTCGATTGAAGAACTGGTGAAAGGATGCGGTGTCAAATACCTCCGGGTGGTCAATCCCTATGATATCAAGGGATTAATACGGGAAGCTGAAAAAGCATACAATTATACTCTGCAAAAAGGGGGGGGAATGGCTGTCATCATTACCCGTTATCCCTGCATCATCAATCAAAAAGAGCAGCTCAAAGTGAACCCCATCA